>JBEKCL010000097.1:0-12522 GCA_050014895.1 Dehalococcoidia bacterium | reverse complement strand
CGAGGAAGGCGTAGGAGCCGGCGTCGGCGTTGGAGTTGCAGCAGGAGTTAATGCAACAGCTTCAGCCAAGTTTGCATTCATGAACATTAATTCACCAACACTAGCCCCAACAGCAAGTATTGCAGGAACCCTGGCCAATGTTGCCACATTCATTGACGGAAACGGAAATATTTTACCTGACGGGGGCACATTGACTATGTATGAAGCGCCGTCAGGGCCAGGCGTAAGGGTCGATGGTTACGGATATAACGGCTACACGACTAATCCTGCGTTCGACTCGCTACTGGCTAAATTGATAGTGACTTCAAAATCCCCGAATTACGGGGATGCAGTATCCAGGGCCAGGCGGGCGCTGGGCGAATTTAGAGTGCAGGGTGTTGGGACAAACATACCATTCTTAACGAATCTTTTGCGCCGTCCCGAAGTTGCCCGGAATGAACTGTATACCAGTTTCATCGAAGATAACGCCGCCACCCTGGCAATACCTCCCGTGGACCAGAAGGCACGCTTTTTCCCCGATAATGCGCCTGCGCTGGTTAAAGCGGAAGCTGCAACCACAGTACAAGCTCCACCAGGAACAGTACCGATCTTGTCGCCCATGCAGGGCTGTGTAGTTAATATCGAGGTCATGGAAGGAGATGCAGTGACGGTGGGACAGAAGCTGATAGTTTTGGAAGCAATGAAGATGGAGCATGTAATAACCTCTGACCGGAGTGGTTACATACGCACTATCTGCGTAGCACGTAATGATATTGTTGGCAGGGAGGCCCCACTGGTATTCATTGAAGAGGCTGATGTTTCGGCCAGCTCAAAGGCATCCGAAGAGAATATCGACCTTGACTTAATCCGTTCCGATCTTGCCGAACTGACAGCCCGAACTGCCTTCACCCTCGATAAAAACCGTCCCGAAGCAGTGTCTAAAAGGCACAAGAAAAACCAGCGGACAGCCCGTGAGAACATAGAGGACTTATGTGATCCAGGCAGTTTCATTGAATATGGGGCATTGATCGTCGCGGGGCAACGCGCCAGGCGTTCTATCGATGATCTGATCAGAAAGACCCCGGCTGATGGACTTATTACAGGCATCGGCTCGGTCAACAGATCGCTTTTCAATGACGAGAAAGCGCGCTGTCTGGTAATGGCCTACGATTACACGGTATTAGCCGGCACACAGGGACTTAACGGCCATAAAAAGATGGACAGGATGTTACACATTGCGAATGAATGGCATATGCCCACGGTTCTGTTTGCCGGTGGCGGCGGAGGAAGGCCTGGAGATACTGACATCAATATGGTTGCCGGCCTGGATTTGACTACGTTCAGCCGCTTCGCCGCCATAAGCGGCAAGGCCCCGTTGATAGGCATCAATGAAGGCCCGTGCTTTGCCGGCAATACTGCGCTATTAGGCTGCTGCGACGTAATAATCGCCACTAAAAATTCAAATATTGGCATGGGAGGACCTGCCATGATTGAAGGCGGCGGGTTGGGCGTGGTCAGGCCGGAGGACATAGGCCCAATCGACGTGCAGACAAAGAATGGCGTTGTAGACATTGCCGTTGCAGATGAGGTTGAGGCAGTGGCCGTAACCAAGAAATATCTAACATATTTCCAGGGATCTATCGCAAATTGGGAAAAAGCTGATCAGCGCCGTCTACGCTGGCTTATCCCTGAGAACAGGATGCGTGTCTATGACGTCCGGGCTGTGATCGATGCGCTAGCCGATACAGGTTCGGTGCTGGAACTGCGCCGGCATTTTGGACTTGGCATGGTTACGTCTCTAATTCGCATCGAAGGCAGGCCTTTCGGTGTGATTGCCAATGACCCCAGACATATGAGCGGAGCCATCGAAGCAGAGGGTGCGGATAAAGCAGTGCGTTTCATGCAGCTTTGCAATGTCCACCGTATACCCATACTGTCACTCTGCGACACCCCGGGATTCATGGTCGGACCCGAGGTGGAAACACGGGCCCAGGTCCGTCACGTATGCCGCATGTTCGTTGTCGGGGCAAAAGTAACCGTGCCATTTTTCACAGTAGTCCTTCGTAAAGGCTATGGCCTGGGCGCAATGGCTATGTCGGCTGGAAGCTTTCATGACTCTGTCTTCACAGCTTCGTGGCCTACCGGAGAATACGGCGGCATGGGTCTGGAGGGTGCAGTCAAGCACGGCCTCAAAAAGGAGCTCGAAGCTATTCAGGATCCTGTAGAGCGCGACAGGACTTATAAGTACTTCGTTGACCTTGCCTACACAATGGGAAAAGCCATGAACATGGCATCCTTTATGGAGATCGATTCCGTAATCGATCCGGCTGAAACAAGAAACTGGATCATGCGGGGTTTAAAGTCCTGCGGTGATTACTCCACTAAGAATTCAGGCCAGTCATTTGTCGACGTATGGTAGCACCGTTGGGATAAACTGATTCAGGTCCTTTTGTTCTTATTATGATGGCCGGGTTGATATGACGCGGCGAACTTATAGACCGCATGGTCCTGGTCATCAGTCAATATCGAGCCGGGCCTTTTGTCCTTTACAAAGCTGATGGCAGCTAAGGGCTCCATGCCACGAGTAATAAAAAAGCATGAGAGCAGGCATCCTGTCCTGCCATAGCCGCCATCACATGAAACTCCTACAGGCTTATCCTGAAGCAGACACTCTTCGATAAAAGCAATCATCCTGTCAATGTCGGGGACTGATGGCGCCGACATGTCCGGTATGCTCAGATGATAATCCAGCATTCCCGCTTCCACAATGTCTGTCGGTTTGATCTTCGGCACCTGTGTCATGCGTATGAGGGCTTTAATCCCCTTGCTCCTCAGAAATTGCATGTGTTCATCCGACTGAATGCCACGGTGGCCAGCAAGTTGATTTTCGATAAGCCAACTGAAATTCATGTAATTCGGCGTTATGATATTCGTCATTTCTGATACCAGGTCCTTTAAGAAAATATGTTTTATTAACCGCTAAATTTTACACTTTCCGGCCACAGAAAGCCTAACACAGCGATTGGCCGCCGGGAAATTTCCCGGCGGCCAATACTTAAAGCGAAACCTGCTATCTACACAGGCTTAAAGTACTTTATGTCAAGAATGTTGCCTTCCCTCTTGTCCTTAAAGACCGCCTGCACTTTCATCCCGATCTTTATGTCAGCGAGCTTAACCTCACCGATGAAATGCACCATGCCAGTATCGGCGCCATCCAGTTTCACGACGCCGTAAACAAATGGAGGATCGATCGGCTGCACGGTCTCCTTGTACGAGACCTCAGTGAAGGTCTGAAGCGTGCCGGTGGTGCCAACTTCCACCAAAGAGTCCAGGTTGCTGAAACAATATCCGCATACCGACTTGGGCGGAACATAAACCTTGTTACACTTGCTGCACCTGGTGCCCGTGATTTTCGCTTTATCTCTAAGCTGGATGAAAAAATTGCTCGCCAGTGCGCCGGCGAAATTATGATATGGGACTTCCATTTTCCCCACAATGGAGTGGTATTGTTGCTGCTGTACGTTTCCGCTCATATGCTTACTCCCCTTCCTTCTTTACGAAGTGGACGATATCGTGGAACTCGCCTATGCGTTTTTCGTTCCATACCGCTTTATAGCGGTCGCCAACCTTGTTCTTGGTGGGGTCAGGAGGCCAAACATAATGCTCGAACAAAGCGCCGCCGTCCAGCTTAATTGTTCCCTTGGCCCAGGGCGCCTTCTGCACCAGACCAGTATTCGACTGGATGAAATCATAGAAACAGATCTCAAACGCCACCAGGACACCTTCATCCTTCTGCTCCACCCATTCTTTCATCTCCGTGCCGAGGCAGCGTCCGCACAGCATGCGCGGAGGGGCGCTAATGCGCCCGCATTTAGGACACTTATTGGCCCATATTTTCTTGTCGATCAGCCCTTTGAGAAACTTGCCCATGAAGGCGCCGGCGTCGTAACGGACAGGCAGGCTGACGAGATAGTTCATCGTCAGTAACTCTTGGTTTTCTGCTCCCTGTTCTGCTGTCATCTCAGATTTACCTCTCCTTTAAACATTATGGTTTGCTTTTGCTCAGCAGGTGCAGCACCGTCCATAGAGTGCCGCCAAAAGCTGATGCAAGAGCAGTTTTCACTTCTCTAGTGACCTGCCGCTCTCCCGCATCCCCCCGGATCTGCAATGCCGCCTCGGCTATGCGGACGGTGCCGCTTGCGCCGATCGGATTGCTTGCCACGACCCCACCGGAAGGATTGACCGGGAAACTGCCGTTGATAGCGGTCTCACCCCTTTCGATCATCCCCAGGGAATAGCCTGCTTCTTTCATCAGGAACAGGTCCAGCCACTCCATATGCCAGTAAACATGAGGATCGTACATCTCCAGCAGGTCGATCTCTTTCAGCGGATCGGTAATGCCGACCCTTTTGTACAGCCTTCTGGCAGCCACCCTGTGCGATTTCTGCTCCCTATCCTGCTCCTGAAGGAGTAATGTATCGCCGGCCACGTAGTTCTCCACGTGGGCCGTGTCATGGTCAACGATCCACACGGGCTTCTTTGAGATCTTGCTCGCTTTATTCTCCGCCGCATAGATTATGCAGCATGCGGCATTCGATTGCGGGCACATATGCAGAAACCTTAACGGATACATCAAATAGGGGGATTTCATTACGTCCTCGACCGTGAGCTTCTGCCTCAGGTGTGCGTATGGATTGCGTGCGGCGTTCTCGGCAATCTGCACCCTCAGCTTGGCTGCGGTTTCCTCTACGCTCGGGCCAAACTGCTTTAGCATCATCTCCGCTGACACTGCGTTGATGGCCCCGGCATTGACCCATCTAGCCCACAGCGGATCGTAGAAGTTCGTTATGCCCGTAGTCGCGTTGGCCTCTTCCAATTTCTCAAACCCGATGGCCATCACGATGTCATAGCAGTCTGAAGCCACCAGGTTGATAGCCGCACAACTGATGGTGCCGCCGGTGGTCCCTCCGGTCGTGACCCTTAGGCCAGGTTTCATAAAGCCGCCATAACCATCGACGTGCCACAGGTCACCCTGGTAATTTCCCTCGAACAGCTCCATGTTGCCGTGGACGTTCATATCGATGTCCCTGGGTGTGAGCTGCGCATCCTCCAGGGCAGCCTTGACGGCTTGATTTATCTGTTCAATCTGATTAATCTCATGGCTGTGGCTGCGGGCCGGCGTCTGGCCGACGCCCACAATAGCTACTTTGCGATTCCAATGTGCCATTTCCTTCTCCTTATCTGCCCAGAATAATTACACAGTGCATCTGGCCGCAGGGCCCTATTGTACCGTGTGCAAGCGCTTTCTTTGCCTTATCGACCTGCCTCTTGCCTGCTTCGCCCCGCAGTTGAAAAAACGATTCGGCTACGCAAGCCATGCCCGCCAGCAAGGCCGGCACGCCGGAGAGAATGCCGCCTGACGGGTTTATCGGCATCTCACCATTCAACTGTGTTTTGCCCGAATCGATGAGCTTCCCTCCTTCGCCCCTTTTGCACAGGCCGAGACCTTCGCTCCATAGCAATTCCTGGTAAGCGCAATGTTCACTAATCTCGAAGACATCGATATCTTTGGAAGGGCTCTTTATGCCGGCCATCTTGTACGCCTGCCTGGCGGCGTCAATCAGCGAATCACAATCGGCAAGTTCTCTGTCGCCGGGGTTATGAGCATCCCTGCAGCTTCCGAATCCTTCTATCCAGACCGGTTTATCCGTCAGCTTTTTGGCCTTCTCTTCGGTGGCTAAAATCATGGCAATAGCCCCATCCGAGATTGGATAGGCCTCCAGCTCGCTAATGGGTGATGCCAGCATTTTGGATTTCAGTACGTCTTCTACAGTAAGATCCGCCGGCGCCATTGCATAAGGATTGTTTTTGGCGTTCTTGCGGTTCTTGACAACCACCTTGGCGCACTGCTCACGCGTTATCCCAAATTTATACATGTAACGTTGCGCCTGCAGGGCTGCGGCGCTGACGTAATCAAGTCCCAGCATTCGTATATAGATCGGGTCGAACCCGCAGCTCGTAAGCTGGTTCCTGGACAGTATCTGTGACTCCTTACAAGACCCGGCCAGAAGAACGATGTCGTCATGCCCCGACATCACCGTGGCCGCGGTGTAAAGCACCCCCATAGAGCCATCTTGGGCCACCTTCACAACGTCCCGTCCATGCCCTCCGACTGCATCCCCCAGGGGAACGTCCGATATAGTCCTCGCCTCCCAGAAATCGTCACTGACAACCACTGAGCTGTCGATGCCGGTTCCGTCTTCCGTGAATTTGAGGCCTGTCTGCCCCATTACCTGTTTCACAACTTCGTACATCAGCTCTTCCTGGCGGACATCGTTGCGGCAGGCGGAGTACTTGGTTTGTGCTACTGCTACAATTCCCACTCTTTTACTCATGTGTGCCGACTCCTTTATTTAAATAAATATGAACTACCAATCCAAATTCAGAGACAATACAGGATTAAAATTGGAAACAACAATCTAAGGAAATTTGAGCACGGTACCACCCGCACCTGGAATAGCCCCACAATAATTCATAAATTCCATTGATGTTAATAGAATCCGTGAAACAGCGTTTCAGGTTATTGTAACTTGATAAATAATTGCCAGCCCTGCTGCTATTTATCGACGACATTCTTTCACATGCACCGGCATTTGTCAATGGACTGGTATTCGACATACGGCCGGTTATAGAACATTGCAATTTATCACTAAAACTTTGTTTTTATACACACTCTAAACTACAATGTATTTATTAAAGCCGGCATTTAAGTGAGGCCTATGAACACTGAGAAAGACATAAAAAGAAAACTTATTGCAGCGGCAATGGATGAATTTTATGAAGCGAGCTTCGATGAAGCTACTATGCGAAGCATCTCGAAAAGGACAGGGTTTTCATCCGCAACCGTTTACAAATACTTTGACAGCAAGCACAAGTTGGCAATGGTGCTGGGCGCACAGATCATAGAAAGATATAACAGCGAGATCGAACTTCATTTAAAAGGCATAGAAGGTACACACAACAAGGTAAGGAAAATAGCGTGGTACTATTTTCACCATTTTCAGGAAAACGAGAAAGAAGCCTGGATATGTTATGTGACCCTTGCACCGGTTTATTACAGGGAACTACAGCATCAAATGCAGTCTTTCGTAACCGCCCAGGCAGAGTCCTTCGAACGGATCCTGCGTGAAGGGCAGAAAGCCGGGGATATACGTCCGGATGTCAATATCAGGGCGGCCAGGGCCATGTTCTTCGGATCGCTACGTGAATTTGTCACCAGGTGGCTGTACAGGAAGAGACAGGGCGATAAAAGCGCCCTGGAAGATTATTTCGAGCCCTTTGCAAACCTGTTTTTAAATTCCATTGAGGCAAGGCCGGACATTAAAATCAACTGCCCCTATGCAGAGTTGAACACTCCATCTGACGATCGCCGGATGAGCGTGCGCAAGGTCAATAAGGGTCCCTCTGCCAATTGAAGAACCCACCACAAATAGAAGCCCTTGAACCAGCAGTTGCGCCGCTCTCATGCACAGCGTTGACCTTAGCTAATTGTTTGAAAAAATGGCATGTCATATAATGGGAAGCGGCGTTCACCAGTCACAACGCCCTGGATAATATTTCCCAAACGGAGTTAACTGTACATGACAACGCTGAACCATCTTTTCTCACCGTTGAAAGTCGGCAACCTGCAATTGAAAAACCGCACCATCCTGCTGCCCCTATCCATCGGTGCAGCAGCAGGCGGGAAGCCTTCCAGGGTGATGAACACATTTTTGGCCGAGAGGGCCCGCGGCGGCGCCGGTGCGATCTGTGCGTCTTTAAACCCTCTCCCCGGCGGTTTCCAGATGGTGGATGCACTGGTAAATGACATAGGCGACGATACGTTTATTCCGGCCCTCAAAGAATTGACCAGCCTGATACATGACTGTGGTACACCAATCGTGGCACAGCTTGTCTCGCTTGAGTTCTGGAAAAAAGACGCCAACGCACCTATCGAGGTCGTCGGCCCCTCGGAGATAGCCGTTAGAGCTAAATCACATAAACCACGTGCTCTGACAATAGAAGATATACACATTTTTTCCCGCCAGTATGGAGAGGCGGCCAGGAGGGCCAGGGAAGCCGGCTACGACGCAGTAGAGGTCATGGGAGGGATCGGAGGCTCAATCAGCAGGTTTATGTCCCCGCTGGCCAACCAGCGTACCGACGAATACGGCGGAAGCCTGGAGAACAGGATGCGCTTCCCACTGGAAATAATACAGGAAATCAAGGCTCAGGCAGGCGATGATTTCACCATTCTCTGGAGATACTCCGGGCATGAATTCATCGAGGGAGGATATGACACGCAGGAAGCATGCAGGATAAGCGGTGTGCTGGAAAAAGCAGGAGTACACTGGTTGAATATCCAGATAGGCTGGCATGACAGCCCAATGCCCCTTGTAACGAAGGAAGTCCCGCAGGGTAAATGGGTTTATATCGCAGAAGAAATAAAAAAATTGGTTAATATCCCGGTAGTGGCCAGCTACAGGATCACGGACCCGGTGATGGCTGACCGCATTATAGCGGAAGGCAAAGCCGACCTGATCGGCATGGCCAGGGCGCTTATCGCCGATCCTGAATGGCCGAATAAAGCCAGGGAAGGCAGGCTGCAGGAAATCAACAGGTGCATCTGCTGCTGCCGCTGCCTTGACCAGGGTCTTTCGCAGCACCAGCAGTTACAGATTTGTAATGTAAATGCGCGTGTGGGTGATGATATCCTGACCAATATCACGCCGGCTGCCAAAAAGAAAAAAGTCCTTATCGTCGGCGGAGGTCCAGCGGGGATGGAAGCTGCCAGGGTGGCGGCCCTGAGGGGTCATGCAGTCACATTGTGGGAGAAGTCGAATCAATTGGGCGGATTGCTTCAATATGCTAAAGTCCCGCCATCAAAGGATGAAATCATTTACCTGATCGATTACCTGAAAAACCAGATGAAAAAACAGGGCGTGACCATTGTGCTTAATAAAGAGGCTACGCCTGAATCAATTATCGAACAAAAGGCGGATGCAGTTATACTGGCCACCGGCTCTGAAGTACTCGTACCCCGAATACCGGGCGTTGACAGGCCCAACGTAGTGACTTCACTTGAGATACTCAGGGGAGAAAAATCAGCAGGCAACAATGTCATTGTTATCGGCGGGGGGACGATCGGCTGCGAGATTTCCCTGATGCTGGTGGCGCAAGGGAAAAAGGTCACTATAATCGAGATGCTGAGGAAGGTCGGCATGGATATCGGCCCCACAGAGCGCTTTATAACAATCACGTTGCTAAAGCAAAACGGAGTCGGTTTACAACCCGAGACTAAAGCCATCGAGATTGTCGAAGACGGAGTTAAGGCAGTCACCAACGGGGAAACACGGCTATTTAAAGGCGACACTATAATATTGGCTGCCGGCATGAAGCCCTACAACGAGCTTGCATCCCGCCTGGCAGGGAAAGTCGCTGGACTTTATACCATCGGTGATTGCGTTGAACCTAAAAGAATCGGTGAAGCTATCAAATCCGCCTACCGTACAGCTTTAAACATATAAGTCAGCTAACACCAGCGATAAATCAATCAGAACAGGTATCTGTTTTTCTGACCGTCGTCAGATCAACAAAATCACTTTTACCAAGTTAACGATACCACCAGACAGATACAGACTGATTCTTCCAAAGTCCGGTGTGCGAAACCGGCGCCAATATTGTTCGGCTTTTAATCATGGACCAGCTAAGGTTTCTTGAAAGCATCTTCTTCATTGCGACAGCCTGGTAAAGTCAGTCTACGAAATAAACTTGATGCTTATATAAACGATCAAACCTATCAAGAGTATCCCAACTAGCAACACGCCAGCGAACAGCGCCAGCAATTTCCTATCCCTGTTAACCAGTTCCACTACAACATTCTTCGCCATTGCCTTCCTCCTGACTTTATTTTCCTGTTTATTTTTATAGAAGCCGCTAACTGCCGACCATTTCAGTCCGGCCTACAATATGGAATAGTTAAAATATCTTGCGTATCAACCAGATAATGATGAGAATGACTGCAATGACAAGTGCGATATGGATTAGCCAGCCCAAAACAGGAAAAATTATAAAACCCAACAGCCACAAAACCAATAAAATAATACCGATAATTAATAAGATATTCACAGTATTTTCCTTTTTAATAAATATTCTTCTAAGTTGAAATCCTTGTTAGATTGCATGGCCTTTATCTATGGCTTATATTGCACTATAAATTATTCAGCCAACTCGTTTTGTTTTTTTCCTTGTACTCACTCAGGGGCTTGTACTGCTTAATAATTTCTTTGATAGCTTCCTCGTTGTTTTTCTTGTTGTGTTCGATCCTGAAAACCTCGACGATTTTGTCCTCGTCATCAGATAATTCGATTTGAACTCTTACTGTCATGCTATCTATTTACCTCCTGTAATTACTATAGGTTAATAGTAACAACATGACCATAGCATAGTTATATAGCCGGGCCGGGGTATATTAAATACTTATGACATTTGGCGGTTTCTCCCGTGATCGATTGACGAAATATACACCTTAGAAGTGTTTTGATTGGAGATCGATTATGACTTACATAGTAAGATTTATATAAGGTACTGTGTTGCTTCATCACACAACAATTGCCCATATTGCGGATGTCAATTTACCCCTGTGGGCAGAATGTTTAAATCAAACAGATTTAAACTCGAACTTACCGCTATTGAAGAGCTCCAGGCAGGCATCCACCACGTCAGGATCGTAAAGCCTGCCCTTGTTCTTTGATATTTCTTCAAGTGCCTTCTTAATACCCAATGCCGGCCGGTATGGACGGTGTGCAGCCATGGCCTCAATCACGTCTGCTACAGCCAGTATTTTAGCTTCCAGAAGCATATCCTCACCCTTTAGCTGATTGGGATAACCTGACCCATCCAACCTTTCATGATGCTGCAAGACAGCCTGTGCAATAGCATATGGAAAATCCATGCTTTTTACGATATCATAGCCGGCCTGGGCATGGGCTTTTATCAAGGCAAATTCCATATCGGACAGTTTTCCAGGTCTACTCAGGAGATCTGAAGGAACATACATTTTCCCGATATCATGAATTACTGCTGCCATCCTGAGTTGATCAATCCGGGTATCTTCCAACTTCATGTCTCTGGCTATGGCGACGGCCAGGTCGGCTACTTTCTGTTGATGGCCTGCAGTATAAGGATCTCTCGTTTCCACGATTTTGGCCATGGTATTGATGGCGTCATTCAAGGTTTTCTGCAGATTTTCGTAGCTTTTTAGAAGCTTTTCTTCAGATAACTTGCGCTCGGTAATATCCGTCATCAGGGCTGTGATGCCTACAATCTTTCCATCTTTATATATCGGCCGGCTGGACGAGCGCACAAATATCAGCCTGCCGTCTTTGTCCACTACACGGAAATCCCATGGTTCCAACTGCCCGGTCGCCAGACGGTTGAGACTGCCCATAATGCCCGACAGGTCATCCGTGTGAATAAGTGGGGTAAAAGGTTTCCCTATTAAGTCACTGACCTTGTACCCGGTAAAGCGCTCAACTACCGGGCTGATGTAGGTTATATTTCCCTGGATATCCAGTGTGTATAAGACGTCGTTGATATTCTCTACCAGTGACCGGTATTTTTCTTCTGATGCCCTCAGCACCTCCTCGCTCTCCTGCAGCTTGCTCACCAACTCATCCTTCTCTTTGGTCCTCCTGGTTACCTCGGACTCCAGTTCTTTCTGATAATTACTCATCAAGTCGTTGTAGGCCTTGACCTTTAGCAGGGACCGGATCCGGGCTAAAAGCTCCATCCTATCAACAGGCTTTGAAAGAAAATCATCACACCCTGCTTCAATCCCTTTTACCCTGTCTTCAGTTTCCTGCAGTGCCGTGACCAGGATTATAGGAAGCAGCCGATTTTTATCGTCTTGCCTGACCTCATAACCCTCTGGAACAAGATATGCTTCGAGAAGTTCAACGTTTTGGGGCAGGTCATCGACAACTAAAATTACTGGTTTCTCTTTCATTTTCTATCTCTTTCGAATTTAACTTTTCAACATATTAGAAAATTTACTTAATAAATTTACCGATTTCTATCGCAAAGGTGCGCGTATTTATCGGCTTGCCAATAAATCCACTGTTGGTTATGCTTTTTATCTCTTCTTTTCCTTCCCCCATTACAGAAGCAGTCACAAAAACAATGGGAATGCCGTTTGTCTCTTGGTCTTCACGCAATATCCTGGCGGCCACGGAACCACGCATGTCCGGAAGCCGTATATCCATAATTATGATATCCGGTTTTTCTTTTCTGGCAATGTCAATTGCGCTGGAAGCATTTTCAGCTACAAATACTTCAAAGCCGGCGACCTCCATGAGGTCTTTTTCCAGCATCAGGTTGTTTCCGTTATCATCGACAATTAGTGCTTTCTTGCTCATCTCACACCTCCTTCGTTGATACAATAGGCAAAGTAAACCTGACTTCTGTGCCTTTATTTAGCCCCCCTGATTCTACGGAAAACTTCCC
>JBEKCL010000096.1:0-12194 GCA_050014895.1 Dehalococcoidia bacterium | reverse complement strand
AGAAGCACCCAAGGATAAACCACCCGAATGGATGGATTTGGGCAAAGGATTATACATTCGCAAGAACGGTACGATATGGATTGCGCTGACGCCTGAACAGAAAGCCATGCTGGGAGCACAAAGTGAATCCAATCTTGGGCACGACTATCTCAGACCGATGTTTAGAAAAGGCCATGCCATGGCATTGGATGATGGTGCAATCGTAATCCGTATTGCGGGAATTGAAAATTTATGGTGACCAGCCTATTGATTGCATTTCAGATCCATCTGGCCGAAAACCCACTGCCATCCCGCCGGCGGCAGGGAGCCTCCGCCAAAACCATTCAGGGCTATTCCCAGGATATCTCGATCTTCCTGCGTTGGTGGCAGGGGAGCTTCGGCGAGGAACTGACCCTCGACGCGCTCAAAGCTGACCCGTTCTGCTTGAACCGCAAGACGCTCCAGGACTTCCTGGCCTGGCTCCAGACCACCCAGGGTTTCCAGGCCAGCACGGTGCTGCGCTATGCCGCCAGCCTGCGGGCCTTCTGCCATTTCTTGCTGAACGAAGGCTTTATTCAGCATGATCCTGCCCTGGGGCTGCGGCTGCCGGTCATGAAGGTCCAGGAACCGAAGGGCCTGGACGATGCCCAGCGTTCCCGCTTCGAGGCCGTCTTCCAGTCTCCATGGGTGGACAAGGTGACAAAGCGTAGGCGTACCTATGAAACCCAGGCCGACCTGCGCCTGGCACGGGACAAGGCGATCGCTTTCCTGATGCTGTACGCCGGGCCACGTGTCGAAGAGGTCGAGCAATTGAAGCTGGGGGATGTCGAGCTGCGACCCAAATCCGGGGTGCTGCATGTCCGCCAGGGCAAGGGCTTCCGGGAGCGGGATGTCCCGCTGCCCCAGGCTGCCCGGGAACCGCTTGAAACCTGGCTGAAGGAACGCGAGAAGTTGGGCATTGCACACGATGCGTTGTTCGTGGAATTGCGGGCTGGCCACCGGCCCCTGAACCTGCGCTCGATGCAGCGGATGGTTGTCGAGGCGGGCAAGCGGGCCGGCCTGGACCGGCTCGATCCGCCGGTGGTGGTCACTCCGCACGTCCTGCGCCACACGTATGCGTACATGCTGCGCCAGGCCGGGGTGAGCCTGGAAGTGCGTGCCGAGATGTCCGGCCACTCTGTCGCGACAGCCATGAAATATGGCAGGCCGAAGGC
Source organism: Dehalococcoidia bacterium (assembly GCA_050014895.1). Lineage (GTDB taxonomy): Bacteria > Chloroflexota > Dehalococcoidia > GIF9 > UBA5629 > JAFGLP01. Next base: position 11,001 of record JBEKCL010000096.1, on the reverse strand, counting down.
CAGGGAGAAGGAACGGGCAGCCGAGGCACTGGATGAGATGGTATCGGCTTAGGTTTTATTTTGGTTGAGAATGTCTTTTTGAAAAACCCGAGCCACAGTTTGAGAAATTTGGTTGCCAGAAATTTGTTGACGATGATTTTATTTTATTGTGCGAACTTCGATTATACAAAATACGCGGCATTCCTGGGAGATGTATCCAAACTGTTCACGGACAAAATCCATGCTACTGCCTAACGCAGCACTCTCTGGACTTGGCGCTTAATACCATTCAATCTATCTTCAATAGCCCAATATTATTTCGCCAGACTGTGGAGCATATCGTCTGCCCTCAATGTCCAATTCTATAGGAAGAGGGCTAGCTGTCAACGGATCAGGTCCATCCATGAATTGAAAATGCAAATGGGGCCCGGAAACATACCCGGAACTACCTAATTCTCCAATGGCCTGCCCTGCCTCCATTCTCTTTCCTTTCTCTACTCTTATAGAACCCTGGCGAAGGTGTGCCAGAAAGGACCAGACTCCGGACCCGTGATCCAGAATCACGTGGTTTCCAAAAGCACGCCGTGGATCTCCTTCGAAAGCACTTATTTCCGGCAGAACACCAATCTGCACCGAATCCGGATGACCATCGACTGCTTGGATAATCCGACCTTCTGCTGGGGCAAGTACATCTTGGCCAAATCCCGCGAAATCCCGGGCTTGCAAAGAGTCCGAGTACTCGGTATGCAAAAGTCGCAATCCGTCGCGGCCGAGCGGAAGTACGTCCCATGCAAAGTGCTGTGAGGAAATCGATGAAGCAGTTCTGTGTGGTTCACCGATGCGATGTCCACCTACCACGAGAACCATCCCCGCTAATGGAAGGCGATAGCTATTGCCCTGCGAGAAGGGCGTAATGTTCAACGACTTCCGCCAGGTGCTTTGTGAGCACTGAACATCGATGTTCAGTTGACCATTTTTCCAGTTTGACGGTAGTATGGCAGCAATAGCCACTCTGCTCAATCCTTGCCCCTTATCGGGGAATGCAATTACACCTGATTGACTGGCTGTCTCGTCTTCCTTTGAAATAACTTGCCAGGCAACCTGTTTTACTGGGTCACGTTCATTTTTTTCCCGATGAATGCACAAATAGCAGAAGAGTTCTTGTTCTCCTGCTGGAAGACGACTTAAGAAAACATTTTGTGGGATGGTTTCAGTGTGCATTTTATGAAGACCAGAAATGATGTGAGTTTACTGCCTAACGAAGCCGCATAGCCGCTGGGCTGAAACGTTTAGCAAAGAAACAATCGACTAGAGCGGCGGGGCGGGGACCAGCCAGGTTTGATTCATGCAATTTGCTCATGCTGCTTTTGCCAATTCTCTCGGCTTACTCGATAAATGTAGTGGTGGACAGGAGTAGTATACTCGCGCTTCGATTCGGGGAACTCATAAATGCTTTCACCAACGCAGACTCCACCTACAGCATCTTGCATCTTGATAGAAGCAATATTGCCAACATTGGGCGAGGCGTCGACGGCCAAACACTCTGTGTGGGTGAACAGATAATCCAGCAATCCGTGTTTGACCTCCACAACGTATTTGTTTCCCCAGAATTCAGGCAGCAACTTCACATCGGTCGTAGCGATACCGTCCCGGTCAGGCCAGTGCAATTTGCATTCGCCTATAGTTTGGCCCGTCGATTTTATTGCAACAATAAGTAGTTGCTGGAATTCGGATATACCGCCCTCAGAAATCTGACATTTTATGTCTTCACGAGTGATTAGCAGCCCATTTGGATAGCCCACATTTGACATAATTTGTGGGTCAGTCCACAACCGATAGAAGATCTCAATGTCTTCAACCGTCGCCAGGCGTACGGCAATGCGCTTTGTTTCAAACACGACTCTGTTATTCTGGGACATCTTCCTTGTCATTTCTTTATTCACTGGTGTTGTTACCAACAGGTTGTCGAACGTTCAGCGTTTCCCGCAGGGCGGATTAGCAACACTACTTGATATTATGACATAAAAATATGCAAATCACACCGGTTTTCGTGGTGCGGTAGCCTGGTCCTTTAGACTCATAGACCAAGATCAAAGAATGCAATTTTCGAATTCTTCACAACGATTAAGTTAAGCCCTATCTACATGGACTCTGATGTATGGTGCGATCTCGGACGCCGACCCGGATTGCGGGTGGGGCTGTCCGGCCATTCTGTCACTATGGCAATGAAATACGGCAGGCCGAAGGCCAGGTAGGAAAAACGGGCCGCGGAGGCACTGGATGAGATGGTGACATGTTAAATATTCACGCTGTTGCGTGACGGGTTTTAATGCGCGATAATAGGTTGGGTAACGTTAGAAGTATTTACATAAGAAAAACTAATAGTAAACACAATTTTCCTCTTTGTGCCCATCTAAATCCTACTCACATTTGTGGATATAGAGTTTGAATTCTTTTCGACGAAAACGGGAGAGCCCAAGTAATTTTTAGAATTTTGACATGTTTAGCCGAAAACTGATGGCAGTCGTGCAAAAATTTTGGTTCCTGGAACTATGGCGTAGTGGTAAGGTGAAGATAATTTCGTTTATTATAAGCATTTGAAGAGGCCTACAGACCGAAAGGAAAATAAATGTCTCAGACCACAATTATTTGTATTTTTTCTATTATTCTGCTTGCTATTATTATTCTAGCGGTTGTTTTGGCGCTGAAGAAAAAAACGAAGAAATGTCCTTATTGTGCGGAAACTATTCGCGTTGAGGCAATAGTCTGCCCGCACTGTGGACGCGATCTTAAGCCTCAAACGGGTGCATGAGTTAATTACTCAAAGATAAAATTATCTTACCAGGGCTTGAATCTAGAACCTCTAGGTTATGATAAATACTCTTAGCATAAACAAAAGTTAGATTAAGACTAATTGGACTTCTTCTCAAGGCAGAGGTGCCTCATGAGCGATAAGAAACCAACGAATATTGATGAGTATAAAAAGTGGTTAATAAATAACGGGGTTGAAGATTTAAAAAGAGAACAGGCTCATTACAATGCCGTTGTTAATAGAATGGCAGCAGATTTTCAAGTATCTGATTTCTGGATAAATCTAATCAAGAATTTTCCAGAATTTAATGATGAATATCTTCTCAAAACCGGATACCCTCTCTTCCCATCGCGAGATTATAAACCGACGGTAGTCACCAAACCTTTTGATTCATTTCTACTAAAAACATTTAGAAAGAATATCATTGAGAACAAACTCTTTCCTGAGGAGCCTCAAGAAGGATGGGTTCTTCCCTCGAACTGGTTTTCTAGAATAAACGACATTATAAGAACATTGACCGAAGTGAAATATCTCGATGGCGTAGAATTTCTCATAGGGAAGATAAAAAAATTCAATGAAGGATATAATTTTGACTTTACATCTTTTCTTGAAGCGAGAGAGGATGGCTATTATGCAGCTCATATATATATAAAGCAAAGTTTTGAAATTCCGAAAATATCCTGGGATACAGAAAGAATAATCACTTGCTTTGAAATTCAAATCACTACGCAGCTCCAGGAAGTAATCAGAAAATTGCTGCATAAGTTTTATGAAGAAAAGAGACAAAAGTCGAAAAGTAAGGAACGCGCATCTACAAAATGGCAATGGGATTATAAGAGCGATGAGTTTTCAGCTGCTTACCTTGGTCATATACTTCACTATGTAGAAGGAATGATAATGGAAATAAGAGACAGACAAGAGGAGAAGGAGACAACCCGATGAACACAGAATTCAAAACTTATCTAGACAGCATTGGAATGACCAACGTACTTATTAAGCGAGTTGAAGCTATTTATGACTTCTATAATAATGTTGCTTCCGTAGAAATCGCTGATATTTTTGTGACTGATTTCATTAAAGAGGATGGAAGTAGAGAATATGAAAGCGTTTGGTTCTTCTCTCCAAGTTATGCGATGGAGGCCAAAAGTTTTATCTCTAAGGATGAATTCGATATTTCCCCCATAAGAAAACGGATTACTTATTGGTCAATCGTTAAGCAGGATTATGATTTCTTGGAAGCTACAGATAAATCAAGACTACAAATAAGTTTCAGCTTACATGAAATGACAACAGGAGATCTTAAGGCATCTAAAGAGAATTGCAACTATCTTAAAGGTATTTTTCAAAAATACGTTTTACCGAATATTATTGATTGATTTTAATGCGTTTATATCTTCATGCGATCCATTACAATGATATAGACTAAAAAGTAGCATTAGAAAATGTATATCTACAGGAATTGAACCTCGAACCGCTAGGTTCGAGGTTCAATTCCTTGGCGAGGAGATTTCAGGTTTTTCGTAAGGTGCACATTTTCTAAAGTGCACTTTTTTTGTTTTTTCTTCTATATATTAGCAAACTAACCTCATACTGGTAACGGAGGAAACAAAGTAATTATTGGGGATATTATTAAAATGTGTTCATTCAAAGCGCTTATAATAATGAGTAAGGATTGCCTCTATGATCACTTGTTCTAATTAAAGAGTCGCGGTATAACCTTTCATAATTGCAAACCGTTTTTATTTCTACAAAAAAGCCGCCTGTTGACACAGTTTTGATTAATCATTAAAAATAACTAACAGAACCTTAACAAATCAGGTTCCGATATTAGCAGGCAGATCGTACAAAGGAGGATATACTATGAGTACTTCAATTGGCACAGAGTTCAAGACAGGTGAAAAAGCACCTGTTTCAGGCAACTACCATTTCGTCAAACACTTGGACGGAACAACTAATCACACTCCCGCTGAAGCAGAAATTCCGCTTTCGGTAGGCGAAACATTTCCACCGTGCAAGAGCTGCGACAAAGCAGCCATTTGGCGCCTGGTGCGTTACGTCTAGTCCTGTAAACTAGTCATAACATCATCAAATTAGCGTACGACCTGCCTGCTCATACAAGAACATGTTTTATTGTGATTGAACCTATAACCGCTATGTTAACAGCTCTCCGTTATAAAGCTTGAAACTGTAGCCAAATTGGAATTGAGCCTGAATACGTTTGGTCGCAGGTCCAACTCCTGCCGGGCCCACCTTTGACACAAGATCTAATTCAGAAAGAATACCTTTTAAAATAGTGAGAAGGCGGGTAGCCTTCTCACAGGACGAGGTAGATAGCCTGTCCACGTAACGTTCCCTGAACTCTGACTTGGGTGAGACTCCGCACCCTATCGCCGCGAGTGTGCCAGGGGAGCGAGTGTCCCGATGGCACGGGGATGGGGGCCGAACATGGAGTCTTACTCTGGAGGAGTACAGAGAAACGCGACGTAGTACGCTCAATTGAGCGCACCATTTCCCCTGGCAGGCCGCGGGCCTGCATGGGAGGCATGGATACGTCCTCAGGGGAGGAAATTCATTCTTGCTCTTCTTTTTGCCTTGATCCTGCTGAAGCATAGACGATCACCGCAGAAGCCACGATGTGCAACGACTCTTGCTGGGCGGAGATCGTGTGCAGATCGCCTGCATTGGGCAGGCGCTGCAGGAGATCCGTAACAGAAGAACTGCCGGTCGCGAGCAGCATTTCGTGGAGAGTCCGGCGGTAGCCTCGATCGTGCAGCTCGCCGGTGACTCTCAGGCGGTCCTTCAGGCTGGCTACGACCTGCCTGCCGCCGGTGGTCTTTCCACCCGGCAGCAAGATGGTGAGGTAGTGCGGCAACCGCCGCGGACGACCGTAGTTCCCTATTTCCTTGGTGACACGTGTATGCTGATCGTAGACGGCCAGGCGCAGATAGACATCTTCGCTGTGGGTCCACTGCCGGGATACCGGGCCTTCCAGGACGACGCGATTGAAGCCGCCGGCCTCCGGCTTTTGACTGTCCAGCAGCTCCAAGGTCTCCACGTTGAACATGGTGTTGACCCGTTTGAACGTGACGGCCTGCCAGGCAGCCAGATCTTCCTGCGGGACATTCTCCAGGAAATCGGGTTTCCGTGCCGCTTCGAGGAAATTGCGGATGGTCTCGTCGAATTCCGTGTGGGACAGGTAGCCGGTCACGCGCAGCACGTCGCCGGGTTGCAGTGAAAGGTCCCTTTCCCCGACCATGCCGTTTGCGAAGCGCAAGTTGATCAATGAAGATTGGGCGTCTTCTGTCTCGACCAGCTGGCCGCGCCTGGAAACACGCAGGCGGGCGAACACGTCGCCGTTGTGGCCCCAGAGCTTCTGGACCACCCCGGCCAGCGTGGCCGAGTTCATATCGAACTGCTCGTCCGGACGCCTTCCCCTTGCGGGGACAGGTGGACGAGGCGAAGAGGATTTAGACATAGGATCACTCCTAAACAGATGTTGGAAGGGTGCTTTGGAAGCACCATGATGGGACATCCGGGATGCCCCTGAATAATAGACTCGTGTCTGGGTTGTTAAGGTGCGGTATCGGGAGGGCTGATTACCTGCCTTCCCAGGGAAGTGTCAGATCAGGGAGATAGGTATCTCCCTGAAAAGGACAGAACCGCGTTCCGGTTCGCCGAGATTACGCCGCAGTGGATTGCGGTTTGTGGCCGTTGCTTTTGACAGCGATGATGGCCTGGGCAGCCTTCTTCAAGGCTTCCTTCTGGGCATCACCGCCGGTGGTCATCTGGTCAGCGTACCACTGGATCGTGGTCAGCTGCTGATCGGCCAGCTTCTGGCCCTTGCGCTGGCCGAGCGGGATGATGAAATCTTCCACGCTCAGGTCCGCAGGCGGCTCGTTCTCGATCTCTTCGATCTCGTCGTCTGCGCCGGCAGCAGGGGCCGGAGTGGGAGCAGGGGTGGACGTAGGCCTGGCTTTGGCCGGGGCGGGCTGTCTGGCAGCCGGAGCTGACTTTGCAGCCGCCGGGGCGAGCGCAGCAGCCTTCTGGGCAGTGGCGGCAGGAGCTTTTTGCGCCTGGGGGGCTTTGACAGTCTTGTGGGACCGGTGGCCCAGGTAGACGCTCTCCTGGAAGCCGATGTTCGAGGCTGCGTTGCCGATGGCGTTGGTGATGGCGCCCTTCATGGCGTAGGAGGCGCTGCTGTTATCACTGCCTCCCGAGGCATCCACCGTGCAGGCGGATGTCTCTTTGCCATCGGTGACCTTGTACCAGAAGCGCAGGTGCTTCAGGGCAGCCACCACGACCTCGCGCGTGCCGCTCTGGGTCTTGCGGGTCTCGTTGCGGGTTTCCATGTTGACGGGGTCGTACTCGTAGCCCCAGCCGAAGCCGCACAGTCCGAAGACCTCGTTCAACACCTTCCGCATGTAGTTCGGGTCGATGTCGGTCAGGTCTGCCCCGCCGGGTACGGCGGTGTAGGCTTCTGCCGGCAGCTGCTCGTCCAGCTTTGCAGCTGCTTCGGCCACGCTCAGGCCGGTCATAGTCTTGACATTGGTAATTTCCATTGTGGATTCCTCCGTAAAAGAATGGTGCGTCCCGGTCACAGCGGGGCGCAAGAAGTATATTGCGCCCATCTGTGCATGGGTAAGTACCGCTGGCAGCGTGCCAGCGATCCGCGCCTGGACGGAGGACTCCGTCTCGGCGTTTCGGTTGGAAAGGTTCTGCTTTCTTCGGGCGGATAGCCCGTGTCAATTCACCTGCAAGGCAGATGCCCACTTCGTGGGTACAGGTGGATTCACACCGGCCAGTCCCCTACTTTGGGGGCTTGTCCCCGCATTCTGGGGGCTTGTCCCCGCATTCTGGGCGCTACCATTCCTCCAGCCAGAGAGGGGTTTCTTCGCTGATGGTCTTGAACTTGACCTTGACCAGCGTCTCCAGGTCAGTAGCCAGGCCGGACAATTTATCCAGGCGGCAGTCGCCGGCCAGGCGCTTGCGGGTTTCCGGGGTCGCTGCACACAGCGCCACCTTCCCTTCGTTAAGCTTGGCCTGGTTGCGCCACTTGGAGGGGCTTTCCTTCTGACCCAGCTCGACCTCCACGTAGAGAGTCTGGTCGCCGCGCAGCACGGCCAGGTCCGGGACCGCTTTGGTCCCTTCGACCGGTGGCAGGATCTGGGTGGCCCAGCCGCGCTTGCGGGCGTGCAGGGCGAAGATCAGCACAGCCAAAGTGTGCTCCGGGAAGCGGTCGCCCTCGTGCAGGCGTACCAGGCGTTCCCAGTCGTTTTCCACGGGGTCCCGGTCAAACAGGATCTTGAACAGGCGCACTCCGTCGGTAGAGAGCTTCAGCAGGCGCAGCGAGCTTTTGGGAGGATTGATCTGGGCTATTTCGCCGATCAGGATCCCGGCCCCCAGGAGGTCGTCGATGATCCGGCCCAGACTGCCGGCCCGGGAGGCCATCCCACCGACCAAGGCCAGGAGATCCTCGATCTCCAGCTTGGCGTTGATGTGGCAGCCGCCGACCAGGTACAGGGTCAGCCAGCGACGTTGGTAGGCTTTCTTCAGATCCTCGCTGGAACGCCCGCCACCAGGCAAGCTCTTCTGGAAGGCTGCCGGGCAGGTAGTCGGCAGGGCGCTCCAGATCTCGCGTGCCCGGGCCAGCAGCCCACCCAGGGGCGGGGTGACATCTTCCGGCAGGTCGAAGGAGACGGGCAGAGGCGCCGGAAGGCTCTGTTTGGCCGCATCCTGGCGGGTCCAGCGTTTGGACGGCTGGACTGGCTGGGGATCCCGGACCGAGAGCCCCTCGGTCGTGGGTGTGCCCAGGTGGACCAGGGCTTCGGTCTCCGCCAGGTGGGCCTTCAGCTCGGCGAGAGTGCGCTCCAGTTCTGTCACACGCGGGCTTGCGGCGCTGCCCCAGCTGCTCACTCCCGGCAGGGGCGTTTCAGCAAAGAAGATCCGCCAGTCGTCCGGGGTCCAGTACATCGGCACTTTGGGATCCGCCCGGCGCAGGGCCTCCAGGCGAGTGCCGTCGAAGAGGGTGGCGACTTCCTGCAGGACCTTTGCCAGCTCCCGAGCCATTCTCTCGGCGGCCTGGCGCTGGCTGCGTTCGGAATCCACCAGGTCCTGGTGAGCGCGTTCCCGGGCGGACTGAAGCGAAAGAGAAGTCAAAGGATCGGTCACAGTTGGGTATGTCATTTCAAGAGATCCGTGGCGGCCTGGAGCGAAGCGACCGCCGTGTTCCGGTCCAGCGCCCCGGAGGTCCAGCTGGCGACATCCTGGGCGGCCTGCTGCAGGGCGGTGCGGGCTGTCTGCAAAGCTGCCTGTCCGTCCGCGCTATGCTGCGTGATGCGCTGGGCGAGGATCTGGGCAGCCACCGGATCGGGGGCCTGGTTCAGGAGCGCTGCCAGGGCATCCACGTCGGAGCGCAGGACGTCCCTTTCGGCGGTGTACTGCCGCTCTGCCTTGAGCAGCTGCCAATCGTCCCAGTTCAACAGGCGGGCATCTCCAGCTGCGCTGACAGGCGTGTACGGCCGGCCGAGCGCCCCCATTCCCAGCAGGGACAGAAGCGAGATAAAGGCGAGAATTGCATAGAGGCTGTTACGGTTAATGGATATTTCCATTTTTAAGGGTTCGTGACGACCCGCATTTGTGAGGTCGTCTCCACCACCGCCGCCATCGGCGGGGTCAAAGGGATCACGTGGGCGACGCTGGCGGTTGCCTGGCAGACTGCGGTCGTCGGGCCGGGGAAGCCGACCGCCAGGGCTGGAGTGAAACCGACCGTGGAGGCATCCGCCAGTGTCCCGTAGAAGACGCTGGCCGCCTGGTAGCGGGCCAGGGAGGCATTGATCTGCTGAACACCGGTTGCCTGAAATACGGCGGCATCCACGGAATTTGCGGCTGCCTGGCAGGCGGCATCCGCAGCCACTTGCAGGTGCGTACGCACGTACATGTCGCGCACGACATCTACCGTCAGGCTGGCCAGGGGCAGGGCAACAAAGAGCAGCGCGACGGCCAGGAAGGCCCAGACGTCCGCCCGGCGGTCCCGGCGGAAGCGGCGCAGGCTTTGGAGCATCACCAGCCCTCCTGCCGGAAGGTGGCGGAAGCCGTGCCGCCCAGGTTCCTCCCCGACGAACTGCCGAAGAAAGCCATGATCGGGGCCATGTAGTTCGGCACGTTCCACGTCACGGAGACGAGCAGGGTGGCGCCGGGGAACCCGCCGCCGGAGACGGCGACCTTGTAGCTCCCGACTGGAGCGTGGGAAATGGATTCCTGTGCGGCGGAGTAAGCAGCACCCCCCGAACCCTGCTGGTAGACGCTGCCGATCCGCGCCCCATAGTTGGCGGCGTTGGCCGCGTTCACGCTGGCGAAGCCGGCCAGGGACAGGTTGAACAAAGAAATGAGCAGCAGGACGACCATCGGGAAAGCGATGGCGCTCTCCGCGAACTCATCCCCGCGCCGGTTCAGCATCCTGATCAGGCGAGCCTTGAACATTGTGGCCTCTTTACATGCCGGCGATGACTGTGTTGACCATGGACACGATCTTTTGACCGAAGGCCATAAAAACTGCCACGCCGGCCAGGACGATCACGACGATGATGACGGCTTTTTCGGCGAAATCGTCGCCCCGGCGGTCATGCAGGAATCGGCGGACGGTCAGGAAGGCTTTGTAGGAGACGGTTTGAAAAGCATTGTTGAACATAGGATCCTCCAGGGTTAAGGAAATAAAAAAAGGCGCGACTCGACTCGAGTCACACCTCTTTACACCCCCTATTTTATCCAACCCAAGTAAAAAAGTCAAGGAAATGGACTATTGGGAATTCTACAACAAGTTCATTATGGCAAGAAGGATGAGGCGAAGCTTCGTTAGGCAGTTACGAATGAATTATATATTTCTCTTTTACAAAGTAATAAAGAAGGTTATCGCCATGAGCGACAACAACGATACAGGACAATATGAACAATCATCATAAGGTTGACCATCATAAAGCCTTGATCAGCCTTATAAGAACATAGAGTGATATAAGGAAGAAAGAATAAGTTGCTTGTGAATCCAGAAAAAGCAAAACCGGCTTAGGTGGCTAGAGTTTAAACATACGGTCGAGGCAGAATGACTACCTATCATGGAGGAGTATATGAATATGCTTGGAAAACTTTGGATTGGTTGCGAAACGCATCTCAGCTGACCAGAATTCTAATAGGAATTGGTTTATTGTCCTCTTATT
>JBEKCL010000095.1:0-12230 GCA_050014895.1 Dehalococcoidia bacterium | reverse complement strand
CTCGATTGTACCTATTCTGTGTGCAGCAATCTTGATGACCTCGTCGGCACGGCCGGCAAACCAGATGTAGCCGTCGGCGTCACGTTCGGCGGCGTCGCCGGCATAGTACATGCCGCTGGTGCCCGGCTTGGCCTCCCAGTAGTCTGTCTTGTAACGTTCAGGGGCGCCCCAGAGTGTCGGCGTGAGGCCCGGGAAGGGCTTCTTAATGACCAGGATACCCTTCTCGCCAACTCCCAATGAGCGGCCGTCCTTTTCATCAACGATATCGGCAATAACGCCCGGCGTGGGGAATCCCGAAGATCCCGGCTTGATGGGCGCCATGCCCAGTCCGTAGGGATTGCCGATGATGGCGCCGGACGTCTCCGTCTGCCACATATGATCGATCACGGGTATCTTCCCGCGGAACACATCCTGCTGGAACCATTTCCAGGCGGCGGGGTTCAGGACCTCACCCGCACAGACCACCCGCTTCACCGTGCTTAGATCATGCTTGTGCGCAGGTTCAACTCCGTTGCGGGCCAGCCCGCGTATGCCGGTGGGAGAAGTGAAGATTCCCGTAACGCGGTTGCGCTCGATCAGGTCGAACCACATATCATTGCGGGGATAATCGGGGGTGCCTTCGTATAAAATCGATGTCGCCCCATGCAGCAGAGGGCCGTACACGTTATAACTGTGGCCCACGATCCAGCCAATGTCGGAAGTCGAGAGCCAGATATCCTCGGCATTCAGGTTATAGATCCACTTGCCCATGGAGTAAACGTAGACCTGGTAACCGCCGTGGTTCTGAACGGTGACTTTGGGCCTGGCCGTAGTTCCGGATGTAGGCAGCAGGAAGAGAGGCTCGTTGGACTCCATTTCCTCGTAGTCTCCACTCTGCCCGGCCCCTTTAGCCAGGAAGTCCTTCCACGGGATATCCCTGCCTGATTTCATGGGAAAATCTTTGTCCTCAGGGCCATCAAGGACAACAGTGTGATTATACTTGTGCCCAGCTGGCAACCTTTCTATCGATTCGTCCACCATTTTCTTCAAAAGGACCGGCTTTCCGCGGCGGTATGACCTGGCCTTGCAGATCACGTAACCCGCGCCGCTGAGCTCCACCCTGTCGGCGATGGCCCTGGGTGAAAAACCGGCGAAGATTACCACGTGCACCGCTCCGATGCGGGCGCAGGCCAGCATCATAGCAGTAGCTTCGATGCTCATGGGCATATACACCGCAACCCGGTCGCCCTTCTTGACTCCTATGCCTCGCAGCGAGGCAGCATATCCCTTTACGATATTGAGCAACTGGATGTAAGTGACTGTCCTTATCTCCCCGGTATCCCCGGCCTCAAATATAAAGGCCGCTTTAGAGCCCTTGCCCATCTTCACCTTGTAGTCCAGTGCGCTATAACAGATGTTGGTCTTGCCACCCGCATACCATTTGAAGGTGGGGTAATTCTGTTCCAGCACCTTGTCCCATTTCCTGAACCAGTGAAGATCGTGTTTGGCGCTCAGCGCCGCCTCCTCCCAGAACCCCTCCAGGTTTTCCTCTGCCTTCTGATAAAATGCCATAACGTGGGGCGGCAACATGCTGGCTGGTGCACGCTGATCCGTGATCTCTTTACTCTCGGTCATTGACATTATTGTAAACTACCTCCGAAGCTATATATGTAAGTAATAGATTGCTTCGCTATTTATCTTATTGCCCACAGCGCTATGTTTTCAGCATCTCCCGAAGATCACGTTTCATGATTTTGCCGACCGCACTGGTGGGAAGCTGGTCCATGAATACTATTTTCTTGGGTACTTTGTATGGAGAAGCATGCTGCCTGACATATTCGATTATGCTATCTCTGGTTGCATCGCTTTTCTCAACTCCCGGTTTCAGCACAATAGCTGTGGTCACAATCTCCGAACCCGGCCGGCCAGGATCGGGTGTACCGACAGTTGCGGCCAGGGCAACGGCCGGGTGTTCAGTGATAAGATCATCCACTTCACGAGTGAATACTTTATATCCGGATACGTTAACCATGTCTTTACATCTGTCAACCACGTAAAAGTAACCATCTTCATCCATCCTGACTATATCACCAGTATAGATCCAGCCATCTCGTAGAGTTTTGGCAGTTTCTTCAGGCATATTATGATACCCCCTGGTAAACACCTGCGGTCCCTTAACTACAAACTCTCCCGGCTCTCCCACGGGTACCAACTCCCCGGTAAGAGGATCGATTAGCTTTACTTCCGTATCGGGGAGAGGAAGACCTACCGATCCAGTCTTTTTCCTTCCGTACCGAGGTTCCATAGTTATCACTGGGCTCGTCTCTGTCATCCCCAGCCCCTCCGTTACTTTGCCCTCACCTACTATAGCTTCAAGCTTCTTCAAATACTCTGGAGGCATTGCCATCGCTCCCGTGAAGCACCACTGGACGTTTGAGAAATCGAGCTTGCTAAAAGCGGGCAGTTTCATCAGTTCAATATACGTTGTAGCCACATTGGCCAGTATGGTAGGTTTGTATTTTTCAATTAGCTTAACAATCGCAGCAAGGTCCCTGGGATTAGGAACGGCAATCATAGTGAAGCCCCGGCTCAGCCCCATCAGAGTAAATGCTATACCTGCCATATGAAACAACGGGAAACCCGTCAAAAGCGATGATTTACCCATTTTATTGTCCAAAACGGTATGGAACTGGGTCAACATGCTAACGAAATTCTTATGGGTTATGATCGCCCCCTTGGGAACTCCGGTCGTTCCGCCGGTATATAGCAGGAAACAGGGGGTATCGGTTCCGAATTTCACTGTCAATGCCGTCGGCGACGAGTTCTTCATGATATCCATGAAATTGTGCATCGGGATGCCGGCGACAGGCGTGACTTTAATATTAGGAATCTTCTTTAGCAGTTTGCCAAGCGTTTTCTTAAGCGGAGGTAAGAAATCCGCTATACTAACCATCACCACCGTCTTTATGCCGGTCTTTCCGAGGACTGGGCTGATATTGCCCCAGAGTATATCTATGGCCACCAACGCCTTGGTACCGGAGTTGTTCAACTGGAATTCAAGCTCTGTCTTGGTGAGCAGAGCGCTTACGCCGGACAGTACGCAGCCTGCCTTCAATATCCCTATTATAGCTATATAGTTGGCAAGTACATTGGGAAGGTAAGTACCTACAACATCTCCCGGCTTCAGTCCCTGCTCCCTGAGGAAGTTTGCGAACCTATTGGACATAGTGTCGAGTTGAGCGAAGGTTATAGACGTACCAAGATAATAAACTGCAACTCTATCCTTTACCTGTTTGACAGCCTCATCAAAAACTTCGGTGTATGTTTTATCCGGATAAGTTAGTTTTTCAGGTACATGCTTGTCATAGGACTTTAGCCACGGTTTGCTTTCATAAGGATTCATTAGTTACCTCCTATTTCTGATTATTACTTACACTTCGCGGGCTTACCAATGTGTCATTGTTTTGCTGGTGCAGGGTTGACCAGGTTACCAGTGACTTTTTTCGGCAGAATGTCGAGCAATTCATTTAATGTCCAGACCTTCCCTGGCTCATTAATCTGGGCCTGGATTACCGGTTGGCTGTAGACGCCGATCTGGCCGCCGCCGACCATGAAATCGTAGCCATTGATATTTGATGCGGCATCGGTGCAAAGGAAGACTACCATGGGTGCGATCATCTCAGGAGTTGCGGCCTCAATCATCTTGATCGCATCTTGCATGCCTGCCTTCTCCCATTGGGCCTTCAATTCCGGCGTCATGGTCAGTCGCGTGCCGGCAAGGGGTCTTATCGCATTGCAGGTTACGCCGTACCTGCCCATGTCCCTGGCCACTGTCCTGGTGAAGCCTATGATGCCCTCTTTGGCCGCGCTGTAATTGGCCTGCCCCATATTGCCGAGGCCAGCTGCGGAGGAGGTATTGATAATGCGGCCGCTGCGCTGTTGCCTGAAATAGGCACATGCCACTCTGGTGCAGTTGAAATGGCCGTACAAGTGGACCTTCATCACCGCGTCCCATTCTTCCTCAGTCATGTTGAAGATTATGCGGTCCCGTAGTATACCTGCATTGTTGACAAGGATGTCAATTTTGCCGAATTTGTCAACGGCTGCTTTTATGATTTTTTCAGCAGCGGCGAAGCTGGTAACCGATTCATAATTGGCAATTGCATCGCCCCCCATTTTCTTAATTTCCTGCACCACTTCTTCCGCCGGGGTTTGCGATGACCCACTGCCGTCGCCCGCCCCACCAAGGTCATTGATCACAAGCTTGACGCCCTCGGCAGCCAGGGCAAGCGCCTCGGCCCTGCCAATTCCACGCCCTGATCCTGTTACTACCGCGACCTTTCCGTCCAATTTTCCCATGTTAATCCTCCTTTTCGATTTGTTAACTTCGAAGTCTAAAATTTTAGTGGCATTTTTATAGCACAATTCAGTTCAAAGGATCCCCCAAAGCCGAGACCGACACACTCTGCAACCCTATCGAGAGATTGATCAGTGCCAAAAGGAAAGAAATTCGTAGCCATGACACGCCGGTAATACAATCCAATATCATGGTCCATAGAAAAGCCAATAGCTCCATGTATTTTCACTCCATTGAGAGCGGCACGCCGATAAACATAATTGGCTTTTGCTTTTACCATGGCTATTTTGTCGGTGCAGGGGGCACCAATACTTGTCAGCCACGCGGCCTGATATACAAGGTACTGTAGCCCTTCAACATCCATTAGCATTTCCGCCAACTTGTGCTGGATAACCTGAAAACTCCCTATTGGTTTGCCAAACTGAATCCTTTCCTTAGCGTAGGCGTTTGCCATATCCAGTACCGCCTGACAGGCTCCCGACACCTCGGAGCACTTGATCAGACTTGCCTTATCAAGGGCCTGCGTCATGATGGTCCATGCGCCACCTGCTTTCCCCAAGACATCCTTTTTTGAGATTGCTACCTGTCTAAATCTAACTAGACACTGCTTTTCCCCGGTAAGGGTAGGTATAGAATGAATTTTAATGCCAGGTGTAGTTGTATCCATTATAAAAAGCGTCAAGCCTTTGCGAGGATCCCCTGTCGAACCAGTGCGTGCAACTACGAGCATGTAATCAGCCACATTTGCGTAGGGAACGAACATTTTCTCGCCGTTGAGTACGTATTTTCCATTCTCTAATGTGGCCTCTGTCCTGATGGCTGAAGGGTCGAAATCCGGCGAAATCTCATTAATTGCCAGTGTCCATATTTTTTCGCCGCGTGCAATTTCCGGCAGGTATTTAGCTTTTTGGTCTTCAGTAGCGAAATCCATTAAAGGAATAGCAGCCAGCGCTACTGTGGAGAAGAAAGGCCCCGGCAGGATGTTGCGGCCTATCTCCTCAAACAGTACTATCAGATCCATAAAATTTGCGTTACTGCCCCCGTATTCTTCCGGCAATACCAAACCCATCCATCCCAGTTCGGCCATATGACTCCAAGTTTCGGGATCATAGCCTTTTACCTCTTTTTCAATCTCTTTTGTTCTCTGTTTTGGACATTCTTTGGTCAAGAAATCCCTGGCCATCGTTTGAAGCATTATTTGCTGTTCACTGAATTTAAAGTTCATCTCGCTCCCATTTGACTAATACGCTTTCGGCAAACCCAGTTTGAACTGGCCGATAATGCCCTTTTCAATCTCGTCCGTGCCGGCGGCTGAAGCCGTACCAGGGAACATCAGGTATTCGCTCTGTATAATTCCGTTCAATCTGGCCAGGCTGGAATGCTGATAGACCTGTGAAAAAGGCCCCAGTATTTCCGTTCCAGTTTCCACCAGATTTTCTATTACCAAGTCGGCATAGGCCTTATTTCTCGAAGACTCATAGACAGGTATAATGCCCTGGCTCATCTTCCAGGCAAGATCCAAGGCAAACATCTTCAAGGTCTCCAATTCAACGGCATTTTCGGCCAGCCTGTGTCTGATTACCGGATCTTGAGATAATGGTTTGCCGTTGCGTTTTGTTTTGCTGACATGTTCCTTAAGGCTATAGAAAATACGTGTGCCCAACCCATAATTTTCCGAGCCTACCATGCGTCTTTCGAAGGCAAGAGCCTGCATCAACTGGTACCAACCTTTGTTCTCTTCACCCACCAGATTTTCCGCCGGTACTCTTACGTTATCAAAGAACACTTCATTGAAAATGTGTGCACCAGAATAATTCAGCAGAGGTTTGACAGTTACACCCGGACTCTTCATATCCACAATAAAAAGACTTATGCCGCGCTGTGGTTTTTCTAAATTGGGGTCAGTCTTCACTGCGAGCCAGCACCACCTGGCCCGATGGGCGCAACTCGTCCACACTTTCTGGCCATTGATGACGTATTCATCGCCGTCGCGCACAGCGCGGGTCTGGATACTGGCAAAATCGGAGCCTGCATTCGGCTCGCTATAACCTGTACACCAGATACCATCAGGACTGCCTGAAGCTATCATTGGCAGATATTTTTGTCGCTGCTCCTCACTACCGAAGAGCATGAGCGATGGACCAACCCAGGCCGTGCCGCTGATACCCATCGTAAGGCCAGGTATGCTCCAATAAGAGGCTTCCATTTGAAAGACCGCCTCCTCAAGGAAGGAAACATCTCGGCCACCATATTTTTTCGGCCATGTCATGACAAGCCAACCTTTATCTGCCAGTTTTTTCGAAATAGAGAGACTAAATGCCCAGTCCTCGTCGCGGCTTTCCTCGTCTAAAAAATTGACTGTCCATTCTTTAGGGATTTCCTTTTTGGCGAATTCCCTAACTTCTTGTTGTAACGCCAATTCTTTTGGGCTCAGTTCGAAATCCATCTAGCCGCTCCTTTATTTAATACACAGGATTACAGGGGCTTATTTCCCCACGATACATACGCTGGCGATACAGCTCCAGGGAAAGCCGCCCATGTTATGGGTGAGGCCTATTTTGGGGTCCTTTAATTGCCTCTTGTCGGCTTTGCCCTGCAATTGCTTGTACATTTCGTACATCATTCTCAGTCCAGTGGCACCGATCGGATGCCCGAAGCATTTAAGCCCGCCGTCGATCTGTATGGGCTGTGCTCCATCGGCATTGAACCGTCCGGAATCGATATCTTCCTTCACCTTGCCCCTCGGGCTAAACTGGAGGTCTTCCATAGTGACGGCTTCTGTGATAGAAAAACAGTCATGTACTTCGGCCATGCTTACTTCTTCACGCGGATTTTTAATGCCTGCTTCTTTGTAGGCGAGGAGGCCGGCCCGATAGCCGGATTCAACATGTGCACAATCCCAGGTGTTATAGAGCATCTCTTCACCAGACGATGCTGCCACCTGAAGGGATTTAACAAATATGGGGTCAGCCCTGAATTTCTTAGCCATGTCCGCTCGGCACACAATGGCAGCAGCCGAACCATCGCTCACACCGCAGCAATCAAAAAGTCCCAGCGGCCAGGCGACGATCGGGGCGTTTACAATCTGCTCCACCGTAGCTTCCTTTCTCAGATGTGCCTTTGGACTCAATGTCCCATTTTTATGGCTTTTTGCCGACACTTTAGCCAGCATCATTTTCCCTTCCTGCGGATCAAGGCCGTATTTTGAGAAATATTTAGTCGCCATCAAGGCAAAGCTGCCAGGGGCAGATATGTTTGCGCTTATCAGCGGAAATTTGTATCCTATACCTCCAGCCAGTGGCAGTCCGCCATAACCGGTGTCCTTTAATTTTTCCATGCCTAATGCCAGACATATATCATAGGCCCCTGAAGCTACTGCAAACACTGCCCCTCGCAAAGCTTCTGACCCTGTTGCGCAGAAATTTTCTACCCGGGTTATTGGTATAAAAGGCAACTTCAGTATGGTGCCTAAATTTGTAGCGCCGCGGCCGACGCTGATGTCAGGCATGTGACAACCCCACCATGCAGCCTGAATATCATTCTTTTCGATTCCAGCGTCTGCCAGGCACTCAACAAATGACTCCACGACCAGGTCCTGTGGTCCAGCATCAAATCGCTCGCCGAATTTGGTACAGCCCATGCCAATAATAGCGACTTTATCCTTAATTCCTTCTGCCATTTTGATTCCTCCTAATATTCTTTATTGTGATTGATTAAGTGATAATGGGCACGGCCTTCCATCCATAGTTGATTGCTGAACGATTTTCATCTGCATACCTGATCCTGAAACTCATCTCAACCGGCATGCCAACTTTCAAGGCTTTGGCATCGCAGTCAGTCAAATCTATGAGGGTACGGCCACCTTCTTCAAAATCGATGAAACCATAAGAGGCGGGCGGGTCAATGCTGGGCGCAAGGAAATCACTGGTATATGTAAATATTGAGGCCCGCTTATCAGCAAACCTGTATGGTTCCATTTGGTCTATAGCCCCGCACTTAGGGTTAGCACACACACGCTGGAGTGGATAGGCTGGCGCACCGCATTTTTTGCATTTCGACCCGACCATGCCATAAATTTCTCTGTTGTCCCGCCAAAGCAATGAATATGAGGTAAAAACCATTTCTTCGCCCCTGATCCCCACTTCTACCGGCATCAGTTTACGGAAAGCAAGGTATTTTTCGTAACTTCCCAGAGGGGCTTTGTTGGCCAGGTTTCTTTTTACCGCTTTTTTATCCTTGATCTTGACAATGTTATTGGTAACCGTCAAGTAAAAAGAATCGCAACCCTGTCCGAAGCTAACAACCATGATCTTGTCACCCGGTTTGGCATCCTCAAGCGCAGCAACCAACATCATTAATGGCTGTGCAGCCCCTGTATCGCCAACAGTCGTTAATAAGGGATCCTGGACCTGGTCCGGAGATAGGCCGAGAGTTTTGGCCAGCGCTGAATGCGCCCCGGCAAAAGTACAGGCGTAGATTATTTTAGAGAAGTCTTTAAGGTTCAAACTGTATTTTTTCAGCAGCCCCTTAATGGCCTCGGGTACAAGTTTCATATATCCCTCGTCCCGTATAAAACGCTCTTCCCACATATGTTCAAGCCGTTCGCCTTCTAAGCGGCGGCGGTCAACCAGATCGTGTGTAGTGGAATATGATCCCTCGATGTTAGCTATGACATCTCCCTTGCCCAACAAAAATGCCGCAGACCCGTCACCATATGTATAGTCTCCATTACTGGATATTTTACTCACTCTGCAGTCTGCAGCCGTTACAAGGCAGCTCGTCAGTGATCCGGCGCTGATTGCATCCGCAGCGGACAACAGTGCTGCAGTGCCCGATTTGGTGGAGTCAGTAAAATCAGCTGTCCTTGTATTTGAGTTGAGATCGAGAGCCGCTGCAATAATCCCTGCATTTTGTCTCTGGGCATATATTTGAGATGTAGTAGAGAAAAAAAGCCCGTCTACTTTCTCTTTGTTTTCGCCCTTCAGACAATCCACGGCCGCCGCCACTGCCATTGTAATACTGTCTTCGTCCCAGTTTGCCACAGCCTTCTCACCTTTCAGGGGGCCAAACCCCAGAAATAAGAGGGCCGTTTGCATCACGCTCCTGTCCAACCGGTATCTGGGTATATGCGCTCCATATGATTTAATACCTACCATTTTTCCTCCTGAACTAAAACTATATTTGTGTCTGTCTTTTCATCGCTGTAGAATCTCAGCATCGGGCTAGTGTAATCCAAGCTGTTCAAACCAAACGGGAGTGCATGCATCTCCAAGAGGGGATCTTTCATTGCAAACCTGCCCATTTATTCCATACGCTCTGCCTGCAATTTACCCGAATACAAGAAATGCCCTACTTGGAATTTCTTGAAGGTAAAATCACCAGCGCCGACCCAGGTGTTGTTTTTACCCCATTCCCATTCTCAACCCATATCTCACACTCCACATAGTGTTTGGCATTTTCTTTATATTTGTTTGAAACTTTTCCTTTGCACAGCCATGTTTCGCCATCCTGAGGATCCTTCATAGTTTTCATCTTGCGCGGATAATCCATGCCTCGGTATTGGCACGATAACTTGCATAGTGTACCTTCATCTCCGATAAGGTTGGTCATAAGTTGCCCCAACCAGGCCCGCTTAAGTGCTCCGTGGACAATCGGCGACCCTGTTCCCTGGGCTTTTGCGAAATCGTCTTCATAATGAAGCGGGTTAAAGTCGCCCGAAGCCCCCGCCCATTGAACTAGCATCCTTGTTGAAGCGATCTTCTCCAAGGTTGGTATTTCACCGTTTACCGCTAAATCTTCGTAATACATCTGTTTGGCCATGTCTACCTCCTTATAAAACTAGACCCTGAAGTTCATGAATTTTTGCGTAGCCAGACACACGACATCACCATTCTGATTTATGTACTTGGTCACCATTGCAGTAACCATAGTCTTGCCCATTTTGGTTTCCCGTTCTACGATATCCGTTATTGTAATGATTGATGTAAGCACGTCCCCAGCGCCAACCGGTACAAAGAATTCATAATCTACACCTCCATCGAGGACACCTCTGGGGGCTCCCGCTGCGAACAATTTTTCCGCTACTGCTAGAGCTGGAAGATCGTCACACTTCATGGCCCAACCGAAAAATCCAGGTGGGCAGATGATCCTCCCATACCGGCTATTTTTTGCATATTCAGGGTCATTAAACATGGGATTGGGATCGCCTATAGCCTTGGCATACCTTATTATTGAGCCTTCCTCAACCTTGTTAATTGAGACGTCCTGCTGAGCGCCTATGAGTTTCATGAGGTCGCTCGTGATCAAAGTATCTGTAGCCATAATTCAGTCCTCCTTAATCTTTAATTGCAATATGTATTTTTCCAGCAAACTTCCCCGGGTATCCAATATCCAAATATAAACGCTTAGGCCTCCGCTTTGTTCATAAACCAGAGCATCCGTATCTCGTTTGCATTTCCCTTATCTAACTCACCGTTGCCGACTATTACCACGGAAAACCAACGCACCCTTCAAATAAAGTACGCGCATGGTATTCAAAAAATTATCAAGTGTTAACAAAATTTGACCGTTATCATTATACAACCGTTGTCAATGGGTAATAAAATCAAGCGGTTAACCAAAGGGAGTGTCAGCTACGTAACGTATTATAAAATAATCATTGTCGATCGTTAATAAATTAAGTATTCAACCAAATGGCGGTAAAATGGATTTAGATAGGACAGTAGTGTCCCAACGCAACCACACTGCAGCATACTTCTTATCTATTATTGACAAAAAAATTAATGAATGTATATAATATAGGGAATGCAAACTAAAGTTAAAAAAGGAATAGTGGCCAAAGCAGCAATTATAGATACCGCAATCAAACTATTCTATAACCAAGGTTATGCTGGAACCAGTTTGAGAAATATTGCAAAAAATTGCGGGTTTGAACCTGCTAATTTGTATAACTATTTCCAAAGCAAAGAACAATTACTTTACGAAGCAGAACGAGAAGATTTAGAGGATCTTCTCTCCAGATTGGAACATAATGACGAAAAAATTGAGGGGGGGCCTCCAGAACGTTTAAAAAAATTCATTGAGATTTGGGTAGATCAGGCTACCAAAAACGCTAGTCTTGGGATGGTATACGATTCGGAGTTCAGACATCTCAAAGCATCTCATAAAGAGAGAATTATCAATCTCCGTGATTCTATTGAAAAACTTTTGATCGGTATTTTAGTTGCAGGTAGGAAGACAGGCGATTTCGCTGATGTGGATGTTAAGATAGCCGCTTTTTCGATTTCGGGAATGATCATGCGAACGGGACTGTGGTTCTCTTCCAGAGGGAGGTTATCATCAAGCGAAGTTGCAGAAGCGCTATATCATTTTGCCCTCAAAGGTATTGAACTCAGACAAACCAATGGGCCCCAGTAGTGGGGCCCATTGTCAAAATGATCTGATTATTTGGCATTGGGTCAAATTGGGTCACGCTGATTATTAAAATATAATACGGTTTCCGGCCGAATCCAACTTCGAGACCCGCTGAAAAAGTTCGAAGTACTTTTAATCAGTGGGGCGTAGGTTCGATTCCTGCACGGCCTTCCGCGCTATTAACATAAGCCTGGATTGTGTGATCTCATTGATAGCCCTTCCCTAGACTTTGCAAGAGCTTGGGGGGAAGCTCTTGTCCCTCCTGAACACCCGGATAAGCCTGGGGAGAAGCTTGGGGAGAAGCTCAAGATCACTAACCGGGGATGAACTTTGAGGAAACTCAGGGATCAACATGATCGATTATAACCCAATCTGACCGTGGATAGAACTTCTATGGTCTTCAAACGCGGGGAACTCCATTTATCCTACAATCTGCTGAATTGTGTGATCCCCAGGTTTTGGGGAAGAGCTTAAATATTCA
>JBEKCL010000094.1:0-12234 GCA_050014895.1 Dehalococcoidia bacterium | reverse complement strand
TGGATACACCGCAGGCCTTCAGTGCTCGGCGTCGCAACGGGCGCTGTAGTTGGACTGGCCACAATAACCCCTGCTTCGGGTTTTATACATCCCATGGCCGCCATACCGGTGGGCATCGTAGCAGCTGTCATCTCTTACTATGTAATGCTCTGGAGAAATAAATCTAACAGGATAGATGAATCACTCGATGTTTTTGCCTGCCACGGAGTGGGCGGAGCTGTCGGGACCCTGGCTACCGGCCTTCTTGCCACAGCGTCAATAGGCGGCAAATCCGGGCTGATCGACGGCAACGGTATGCAGGTCTTAATTCAACTACTGGCAATCGCGGCTGTAGCCGCCTACTCTTTCGGATTCACGTGGGTAATAGCCAAGGTAATAGACGCCACACTCGGCCTGCGCGTCCGCAACGAAGAAGAAATGGTAGGGCTGGATATATCACAGCACGGTGAAAGGGCGTACGGAGGAATTTCATAATCCTGGCCTGATTTTCTGATTTTTCACCAAAAATGGGACGGGGGGATGGCAAAAATATACCCATCCCCCCGCTTTATTCAAATTTTTAGCCTATTTTTCGGCAGATTTAATCTGTTTGTAACATTTGCGCGCTAAATTACCTGTTATAAATAAACAGAAGGTTTTGTGAGTTTCACGGAGTTTTCACACCGAAATCTGTTTAAAATACACCAAAATAAGGAGGAAACTATTGGTACCCGACAAAATGACACCGGAAAAAATCCTTAAAAAGGTCAAAGATGAAAACATTAAATTCATCGACCTGAAATTCATCGATCTGCCCGGTCTGTGGCAGCATTTCACCATCACGGCAGGCGAAATTGGAATAGACGATCCTGATGGGGCGAAAGGGGGAATCTGGACCGAGGGTATAGGCTTCGACGGCTCTAGCATCCGCGGCTTCCAGGAGATCCAAGAGAGCGACATGATACTTAAGCTCGACCCTGCGACCGCTATAGTTGATCCTATCTGCGAACACCCCACTCTCAGTATCATCTGCGACGTTTTCGACCCCGTTACCGGAAAAGCTTACACCAGGGACCCCCGGTACATCGCCAAGAAAGCAGTCCATTATATGAAATCAACCGGCATAGCCGATACCTGCTACTGCGGCCCTGAATATGAGTTCTTTATCTTCGACGATGTCCGATTCGACCAGGACCAGAAGAGCGGCTATTATTTCATAGATTCCGTTGAAGCCGATTGGAACTCTGGCAAAGACGAGAAGCCGAACTTGGCATTCAAGCCCAGGTATAAGGAAGGTTATTTCCCCGTACCGCCGACCGATTCAATGCAGGACCTCAGGTCCGAGATCGTTGAGGTCATGACCTCCGTCGGCCTTGAAATTGAAGTGCACCATCACGAAGTTGCCACTGCAGGTCAGGGCGAAATCGACATGAAGTACAAGGACCTGCTCAAGATGGCCGACCAGATGCTGTGGTTCAAGTATGTCCTTAAGAACGTCTGCCGCAAACACAACAGGGTGGCGACCTTCATGCCGAAACCCCTGTTCCAGGATAACGGCTCCGGCATGCATGTCCACCAGAGCCTCTTCAAAGACGGCAAAAATGTGTTCTTCGATCCCAAAGGCTACGCCCTGATCAGCCAGACTGCCAAATACTACATCGGCGGTCTTATAAAGCATGCTGAAGCGCTCTGCGCAATATGCTCTCCTTCAACAAACTCCTACAAGAGACTGGTACCCGGCTTTGAAGCCCCGGTCAACCTGGTATACTCAGCCCGCAATCGCAGCGCAGCCGTGCGCATCCCGATGTACTCGGATAATCCCAAGGCCAAGAGAATTGAGTTCAGGCCCCCGGATGCAACCAGCAATGGTTACCTGGCCCTCTCTGCACTCCTGCTGGCAGGACTCGACGGCATCGCAAACAAAATCGATCCGGGACAGCCGTTCGACAAGGACACATACACTCTAAGCGCCAAAGAAGCAAAGAAATTGAAGACGGTACCGGGTTCACTCGAGCAGGCCATTAACGCACTCGAAAAAGACCACAAGTTCCTCCTGACGGGCGGTGTGTTCACCCAGGATGTAATCGATACATGGATCAGCTACAAGCGGACCAAGGAAATCGATGAGGTCCGACTGAGGCCGCACCCGCACGAGTTCTACCTGTACTTTGATGTCTAGTAACAACTGATATCTTATACAATGCGCGGCGCGGACTCGTTTCTGCGCCGCGCATTTATATTAACCGGCCTGCACCAGTCCATTCAATCAATTGAACTGGTTTCGGCTTTCATCTATACTTTCTGTGAAACGAAGTATATATGAGAGCACTGGAGGGAGAATGGTGACTAAAGACAGAGCAGATGCAGTAGAATACGTCCTGAAAATGGCCAAGGAACACGATGTGAAGTTCGTGAACCTGTGGTTTACCGACATACTTGGTTTTCTAAAGAGCTTCTCCATAACGATCGAGGAATTGGAAAAAGCCCTGGAAGAGGGTATGGGCTTCGACGGTTCTTCCATTGAAGGTTATGCCCGGATCGACGAGAGCGACATGATCGCACTACCCGACCCCGACACGTTCCAGTTGCTCCCCTGGAGGCCAAAGGAGCAGTCGGTCGGCCGCATGTTTTGCGATATTTACATGCCCGGTGGGCAACCGTTTGAAGGCGATCCCCGGTTCATCTTGAAGAAGAACCTAAAGAAGGCGGCGGACCTGGGTTATACATTCTACGTCGGACCGGAGCTGGAATACTTCTATTTTAAAAACAACAAGGGAACAGAAATACTGGACTCCGGCGGTTATTTCGACCTGGTGCCGCTGGACATGGCCGTCGATCTCAGGCGGCAGACAGTGCTGGCCCTGGAAGTAATGGGTATCGGCGTTGAATACTCCCACCATGAAGTCGCACCCAGCCAGCACGAGATTGATATGCGCTATACGGACGCCTTGACCATGGCTGACAGCGTGATGACCTACAGGCTGGTAGTGAAACAGGTCGCCATGGAAAACAACGTTTATGCAACCTTCATGCCAAAGCCGATCTTCGGTGAAAACGGCAGCGGCATGCACGTGCACCAGTCACTGTTCAAAGGCGAACGGAATGCCTTCTTCGACAAGAACGACCCCATGCACCTTTCGAAAATTGCCAGAAGCTATATCGCCGGCCTTCTGAAACACGCCCCCGATATAACGTTGGTGACCAGCCAGTGGATCAATTCATATAAACGTTTGGTCCCCGGCTATGAAGCTCCCGTATATCTCTCCTGGGCCAGGCGCAACCGTGCAGACCTGATCAGGGTACCCGAATACAAGCCAGGCAGAGAGACTGCCACACGTATCGAGTACAGGTCACCCGACCCGGCATGTAACCCATACCTGGTTTTCAGCGTTATGCTGGCAGCCGGACTGGAAGGAATTGAAAAAGGATATGAGCCCCCTGCGCCTGTCGAAGAGAATGTGTACGAAATGAGCGAGGAGCAGAGAAAGCACCGCGGCATCAAGACCCTTCCGGGAAGCCTAGAGGAGGCCATAGCCCTCACTGAAAAAAGCGCCCTGGTTAAGAAAGCTCTGGGCGATCATCTTTTCCACGCTTTCATACAGAACAAGAAAGTGGAATATAATCAATACCGGATACAGGTAACAGAATACGAGATTAAGAAATACTTACCCATCCTGTAAATCCCGAAGTCTAATTGATTTTTTAGTTTGCTCCGCCTTTCACAGGGATGAAGGGCGGAGCAAATGAATTTAGCAATCAGACCGGGAAATCAAGGGCATGCCCCGGTTACGGTTTGGTTACAATGCATATCGAGGATAATTTTTTATGACCATAGGCATCTTAGCCCTTCAGGGCGATTTCATGGAGCATATCCACATGCTGAAAAAGCTGGGCGTAAAAACCGCCGAAATCAGGAAGCCCGGCGAGTTGGACCATATTAAAGGGCTGATCATCCCGGGCGGTGAAAGCACAACCATGATGAAACTGATGCATAGCTTCGATTTGATCGACCCCATCAAGAAGTTCGCAGCCAATAAATTGCCGGTGTGGGGAACTTGTGCGGGCTTGATCTGCATTGCCAGCAACGTCCATAATCCCGATTCCACCCGGATGGAAACACTAGGACTGATGAACATAACCGTTGAACGCAACGCATTCGGCAGACAGGTTGACAGCTTCGAGACCAAGTTGCAAATTGCGGAATTGCAAGACGGCCCGTTTCCAGGCGTATTTATACGCGCTCCATATATCGAGAAGGCCGGAAAAGGAGTGGAAGTCCTTGCCGCCCTACCGGACGGAAGAATAGTAGCTGCTAGGCAGGGCAACCTGCTAGCGACTTCCTTTCACCCTGAATTGACCTCTGATACCAGGTTCCACAGGTACTTCAGCGAACTCGTACCGGCGTAGTTTTCATTACTTGGCCGAAGCCGTCGCGGGAGCAGGAGCAGGAGGAGCCACAACAGGCTGACCTGCAATCATGTTGTTCACATAGCCTTCAGCCCATTTGGTCAAATTATCTCCCAGTAAATCCGTCGGATAGTCAGGAGTTAACCCCTTTCCGCTTATTAGTGTGCCGTTGGGCGTATAGTAATGAGCGGTTGTTATCTTGATAGCAGACCCGTCGTCGAGCTTGACGATATTCTGAACGCTTGCCTTGCCGAAGCTCTTAATGCCCGCCAGCTTCGCCCGGTCGTTATCCTGCAACGCCCCTGCCACGATTTCGCTGGCACTGGCGCTGCCGCCATTTATGAGAACGACAATGGGAAGGTCCGGGGCCATGCCACCCGATATTACTTTCTGGACAGATTCTGTCCCATTTTTATCAACGACTTTTACCACTATTCCCCTTACTAAGAACTGGCTGGCTACTTCGACGGCCTGCGTCAGGATACCGCCGGGGTTGTCCCGGAGATCAAGTATTACGCCTTTGGCCCCGTCGGCTAACGCCTTGGTTATTGCGGCCTTGAAGTCATCAGTTGTCGGCAGGATGAACTGCTGGATCTTGATGTAGGCCACCTGGCCAAACATCTCGGATTTAACCGAGTCCATCTTAATCTCACCCCTGGTGATGACAACATCAAAAGGTTCCTTCGTTCCTTCGCGGCCAATGGAAAGAGTTACCTTGGTACCAGAATCGCCGCGTATCTTACTTGATGCTACGTCGGAGTTCATGCCTTCGGTTGACGTACCGTCTATTTTCAGAATGATATCGCCCGTTTTGAGCCCTGCTTTCTCGGCCGGCGAATCCGGAATAGGAGCAACAATAACAATATAATTGTTCTTTTTCTCTATTGTGGCGCCGATTCCCTGGAACACACCGGTCAGCTGAATCATAGTCGATTGATATTCCTGAGGTGTGTAGTAATCGGTATAAGGATCACCCACCGCCTCCACCATACCCCTGACCGCGCCCTGCGAAATTTTGGCGGGATCAAGCTGTTTGGAATCGACGTAATACTCCTGGAGCTTCTGCCAGGCCTGGCTCTGAATCTGGAATTGAGTAGGCAGGTTCTGGAGAGTCTTCTGATCTGCCGCGCTGGGGATGAACTTGGATTCACATCCAATCATCGGCA
Organism: Dehalococcoidia bacterium; assembly: GCA_050014895.1. Taxonomy (GTDB): domain Bacteria; phylum Chloroflexota; class Dehalococcoidia; order GIF9; family UBA5629; genus JAFGLP01. Next base: position 6,682 of record JBEKCL010000094.1, on the reverse strand, counting down.
GGCTGGTGGCAAGAACCGCCAGCGTCATTACAATGCTAAGGATAAAGGTCTTTTTCATTTTACAAATTTCTCCGATATATATAACGATAATGCTGATATTAAGTTGCCACTTCAGGAAAATTTAAAAAATCAATGTGAGAATTATAGCGCAAATCGTTGACATTCATTAAATTGGTCTCATATCAGCAAGGTTACCCTCATAAAGAAAAAATGCCGAAAAAACAGTGTATTGGAGACATTGTTACAGGAAAATCACGGTAATAGAGCAAAGGCGAGCGGCAAGTTGAAGGACTTGAATGTAAGAAGCTCGCTGAATTTGTGTCACAGAACGGTTGAAGTGCCAAGTAGGCCTGTAAGCCAAATTTCACGCTCTCACAATAGAACCTAACTAATATCCTGATGTCTAGGTTTTTGTATCTGTGCTGCTACGAAATTTTTGCCTGCGTTGGTCAGTATCTATATGTATATATACATATTGACAAAATCTGGTAGATGATCTATATTATCTGCATGGATTTGTACATAATTACGTACACTTCTATGTACAGTATTCCGTAGGAGCATTATTATGGTTATCACACCGTTTTCTGATAATATTGTGAACCCTAGCGAACTTAGAAAAAATCAGGCGCACTGGCTCGGCATGGCTGCAGCATCACCAATAACTGTTACCTATGGTGACTTTAAACTGGCCATTCTGAATAGAGAAAAGATCGCCAATTTGTATAAGGAAAATTATTACCTTGAATTGGGCATGAAGCTATGCATCAGCATACGCGTAGCAGGCGCAGGCGAACCGCTGCCCTGGATGCAATACCTAAATGCCGAAGAGAAAATCGAATTTATCAATGAGCTTGTTGAAGGTATTTCGGAATCCACCGCAACGAATAACTGGTATACGGTAGACACGATACTAGGCGATTGGAAGGCCACAGCGGAAACCTTGGGCAATCCAGAGGCGATGAGAGCCCTCACAGCAAAGCGCCCTCCCAAATCTGAATATATCCCATTGAGATAGATGCCCCAATATCAAATTTGTTTCTGCAATCATGGCGTAGAGAAAGCCTGGGCTTCTCTTGAAGAACAAATGCAGGACAAGATAGATGAGCTCAAGCGGTTTCTTCAGGAGAATCCCAAAGACCGATTAAAATCCGCCGGTAAACTGAAGAAAATGAAGGGCAGACTTAAAGGTGTCTTGCAGTACGACATAACAGTGAGTCACCGTGTACGGTATGAAGTGGATTCAAGCGAAAAAGTTGTACTTATTAGGTACATTGGATCGCACCCTTCTAGCTATCCCTAGTATATAGGCCTCTGCCAATCGACGCCGAGGACTTCTGAGCCCACTTGACACTCCCTAGCTATTTTTGATTACATATAGACGAGGTGTCATATATGAGAGGCGGAAAACGACCGGGCGCTGGAGCGCCAAAAGGAAATTTGAATAGGTTGTCGCATGGTTCCCGCTCGAAGCTGTTACGTGCTATTGTCTCGATGTTGAAAGATTCAGATCAGCGTAAGAAGCTTGCCGAATTCGTGGCTGCAGTGAAAACAAGCCAAGCAGGACTGTAAGCCGAATTCTGTGCCTCCGGCAAAGCCGGAGCGGTGGCCATCCATCTAGCTGCGGCGTTACCACCGCAGTCATGCGACCAACCCAGGGTCAGCCCAGGCGTGCTATATCCCCCTATTAGGTCTTGCTCCGGGTGGGGTTTGCACGGCCGGCCGGTTACCCGGCCGCCGGTGAGCTCTTGCCTCACCATTTCACCCTTACTCTCTTATAACGGAGAGCGGTATGTTTCTGTTGCACTTTCCGTGGGGTCACCCCCCCTGGGCGTTACCCAGCACCCTGCCTGGTGGAGTTCGGACTTTCCTCTGCGATCTTAAAGATCACAGCGACCACCCGTCCTGCTTGGCTTGTTTACTCTACAACTTGTGAGATGAGTGGTCAAATTAGTTAACTAAGATACAGGATACGGCCGCAGTTACTGCATGTAACGATGGACATGCCTCTTACCCGCTGAAGCTCACTGATCGAGAGCGACACCCTGCATCCGAGACACCTGCCCTGCTCAACCCTGACTACAGCCTGGCCTTTCCTGCTCTTGATATTCTCATAGGCAGTGAGTGTTTCCTTATCAACTACAGCTAATATCTCCTGTCTTTTATTCTCTAACCCTGCCAACTCCTCTTTGAGTTGATCAGCCTGTCCCGTCAGAGTCACTTTCCGGCTTTGCCAGTCGGTTTCCGCCATTTTATATATTTCTTGCAGCTTCTTAATCTCTGTTTTGGCTGAGTCTATTTTTTCCATCAATTCCAGCAGTACGTCGTCCTTCCCGGAAAGGTTGCCCTTCAACATACTGGCTTCCTGCTCGTATCCTACCAGTTCCTTAGGATTCTTTATCTTCCCGCCATACAGTTTATCGTTGATCTTCTGGAGAGCAGACCTGACGTTTTCGGCTTCCGCATCCAGTTCTTTATACTGTTTCTCACGCTCTTTCTGAGCTTCCCTGGCGGCATCATGATTTGCCTTAGCCAGTTCGTAAGCCTCATCACGGTTTATACGAAGATTTATTCCTTCGAGTTCCTTATTTTTGGCCTGAATTGAAAGATCAACCTGCTGCAATTCGTAGATACGTTTAGAGGAACTCATAGACGGCAATTCTACGACAGGCTAATTTATATGTCAAAGCGCCCGGGCTTAATGCGGATAGTCCAGCATGATAACCTGCGTGGCGGCAGGTATGTTGGTCCGGGTTACAATAAGTTTGGGCTGCATAGGCAGTTCCTTATGGCCCAATTCTTTAAGAAACTTCTCGGGGAATTCAAGGTCGTCCTTCTCATCGGCCGTTTTATAATGCATCGGCACAACATAGCCGGGATTTAAGTTCCTCACCATTTCGGCTGCAGCAGCGGCACCGATAGTCGAATGCCCCCCAACAGGTACAAAAAAGACGTTGATATTGCCGATATCACCCGTAACTTCGGGGGTAAGGTTATGACCCAGGTCACCCAGGTGACAGAGCACTACCCCTTCCATTTCTATGACATAGACGGTGTTCTTGCCGAGATTTTTGCCTTTTTCATCATCGTGAAAAGACGGTATCCCGGTTATATAGATGTCCTTTATCTCATATTCCCCCGGGCCTTTGATCAGCCGGTAGCCTTCCTGCAGTGTTTCAAGATAGGAGTGGCCGGGCGAAGGATTGCTGACAGTTACTATATCGGCCTGCGCCTTGCCCAGCGAGTAACCGGAGTCAGGGCCGCAGGGATCCAGCAATACAATTGCTTCTTTTCCTTTTATGCGAAAACAGGAATGTCCAAACCAGGTAATTTCCATACTATGTCCTCTCTACTCAGGCCGGTTGACGGCCGGGGTTTAATTGTAGCAACAGAATCGAAAAACAGCAATTACTTGCGCATTGCATTGGCTTTATCAATAAACGCCTCTGCCTCCGCCATAATCCTGTCTACCAATGCCTGTGCAGTCGGCAGGTCATTACAGGCGCCGACGACCTGGCCTGCAATGAAGATGCCCTCTTCCATATCACCATCATAGATGCCTTTCAATGCCCGCCAGTTAGCTGCAGCCTGACGCGCCTGGGTCCAAATTGGAGAACTTTCTTCTGCAGTCATCATTTGGACGCTCATCCCGATGAATTGGGCCCAGTTCAAATTAAGCATTTGCTTTATCTGGAGAGCGCCGCGCATGGCTTCAGCCAGGGGAAATCTGCTGGTAGCTAACCGCTCGGTAACCGGTGTCTTCAGCATCCTTGACGGGAGACCGTCAAACCTGTCGCTCCGCAGTGTATCGTTTTCAGTAGCTTTTAAACAATATTGCTTGAAATTATCGTGCACAGGGCTTTCCTGGGTCATAGCAAACCGCGTCCCCAGCGATATGCCGCTTGCACCCAGCGCCAGAGCTGCTATAAGGCCACCGCCATTCTGATAGCCGCCCGCAGATATGATCGGTATGCCAACCTTGCTGGCAACGATCGGCAACAGTACCAGGGTCGTGGCCTCTTCGCCATGAGCCGCTGCTTCAAGACCGGTGATTACAATGGCATCACAACCCAGTTGCGCCGCCTTTACAGCATGCTTTACGGTAGCTGTCGTGCCCAATACCTTCCCGCCATAAGCATGTACCTGATCAATGAACCAGGGCTTGCCCAGCGTGTAATTGATCACAGGGACCTTCTCTTCTATGGCCACCTGGATGGTATCCTTGGCAATCTGCCCGAACATGAGTATCTGATTAATGCCGAAGGGCTTATCGGTCAGTTCTCTAATCTCCCTGATATTCTTCCTGGCCTCTTCCGGAGTGCACCTGGCAGTAGCGAAAATGCCCAACCCGCCTGCATTACATACCGCGGCAACCAGTTTTGGCGTTGTGATCCAGTTCATGCCGGCCAGCATAATCGGATGTTTGCATCCAAACAGTTCGGTCATTTTGGTCTTAATCATCGGATTTCTTTTTATCCTCTTTATTAGTATTTTATTAATATGATAATTCGGACTGTATTGCTGTTAGATGAGCCACACCAGCTACAGGTTGATTGCAGTCCGGTAACCGGCTTTATTGGCTTCAGCTATTTTTTTCGGATCAGCGCAGTCTCCTATGATAAATACAGGAATGCTTCCTGCAGCCAAACCGCGTGAGAGGTCCTGGTTGTGCTTCATTCCAAGAGCGCTGATAATGCTGTCAGCTTTAACCAATTTCTCCTCGCCCTTGCGTGTTATCCTGATGCCTTCCCGTGTGATCTCCAGGGGCCGGGCTTCAGTCAGCATGGTAACTCCGGCTTTTCGCATCTTCATCATTATCACCCAGCGTGTACTGGGACCGATATCGACGCCGAGGCGGCTTTCTTCTGCAACAATAGTGACCTTCCTGCCATGTTCAATCAGGAATTCCGCCAATTCACAGGCGGCAAACCCGCCTCCTATGACGGCGACATTCTTTCCAAAGAGGAACGGAGAAGCCAGCGCCCATTGCATAAACGGTATGTTGTAAAAATAGCGGAAGGTCAGCAGCCCCATGGACCAGATAAACTTCTGCCACAAACCATCTTTTTTCACCGGCCTGCCGGTAACCAGTCCTATCGCATCGCGCAGGCTGCTTACGTTATCGCCTTTAATCCCGGGGATTTCCAGGCTCAGGGGAACTCCCCCGGCAGCCATGATGATTGCATCCGGTTTCAATTTTTCCACTACGGATGCGTTCACTTCCGTGTTCAATTTGATCTCGACGGGCAGCTTCTTAAACTCACTTTTAAAATAACGGGTTAGTTTTGCAGTCTGATCGTTCAGTATGCCGCCGAATACCATGGCGCCACCCAGCCTCGGGCCCCTTTCGTATAATGAAACCTTATGCCCCCTGAGGACAGCTATCCGGGCGGCCTGCATGCCCGCTGGCCCGCCTCCTATTACCAGGATTTTCTTTGGAGTCTTTGCAGCTATGATATCCGTCTCAAGATCTGCTCCAACACGCGGGTTAACGCTGCATATGTCAAGCGGCATCCCGGCGCCGACGGCCTGATCGACACAGCGGCAACAACAGATACAGCGGCGGATCTCATCCTCCCGGCCTTCTTTGACCTTGTTGGCAAAATCAGGATCAGCGATGAAAGCCCTGGCCATTCCTATTAAATCAGCCTTACCCTGTGCCAACAGGTTTTCAGCGACCGCGGGATCGGTAATCCGGTATCCGGTAATAACAGGGATATTGACCGCCTTTTTAATTCCCTCCGAGAGATAAGCAAAATGGCCCTCCGGGACTTCTTTAGTTATTAAAGGTACAGGGCTGTCATGCCAGCCTGTCTGGATATTCAGCCAGGCAGCCCCCGCTTTTTCCAGCGCCTTGCCTATTTCAACGGCGCCCTCAAGTTCATAGCCGCCGTCAAGAAACTCGTGACCGGAATACCTGAACCCTATAGTAAAATCAGCGCCCGCACCTTTTTTAACCCGTTCGATCACCTCAATGGGGAAACGCATCCTGTTTTCAAAGCTCCCGCCATATTTATCTTCACGCTTATTGGCGCAGGGAGACATGAACCTGCTTACCAGGCCTCCAATACCCCCCATTATCTCGATGCCGTCAAACCCGGCTTCGCGCAACCGCCTTGCCGAATCTTCATATTGATCAAGGATGATCTCGATCTCTTCCAGTGCTAACGCCCGGGGCTTGATAGCATTGGGACGTACAGCCACATCGGAAGGGCCAACAATCTCAAGATCGGAGTTCCTGTCCTTGCGCCAAATATGGATGGTTATCAACTGGCCTACGAGCGGCACTTCATAACCATGAACGACATCGACCATCTTTTTCATAGCCGGGATGTAATCGTCGGTCGTTGCATCCAGTATCCCGCCCAAAGGTTCCGGAAAAAAAGAAAACGAGGTTATTATCATCCCCGCTCCACCCCTGGCCCGCTCACCCAGGAAATTATATAGCCGTTGAGTGGGCTTACCTTTTTCCTCGTAACCCAGTCCCATAGATAACATGACCATGCGGTTTTTCAGATGAATATTGCCCAGCGTGATTGGTTGAAAAAGATGTTTGAATTTTGTCATGGTGAAGTATTATACCATTCATCTTAATCACTCGTCTTTTCATCGTGTAAGACCGCCGTGGAACATGGTTGTAAAACAGCCTTACTCTTACGTATGTTATAATCCTTTTCATGCA
>JBEKCL010000093.1:0-12354 GCA_050014895.1 Dehalococcoidia bacterium | reverse complement strand
TTCTGGTCGACTTTATAATTTCCAAAGCACCTCCCGGTATTAAACGTATTTTGAATGAGGTGCGCATCTATTCTGGTCGTCCTGATCCTAATAAAGACCCTCGTACTCACGCAGCTCATATGAGGCAATGTTCTGCCTGGGAAAGATGTGGTGCAACAGTCATAACAAGGGCTTTACGCTATCCCTTTGATTGGCCGAAAACTCGCGCCCAGGAGAAAGGTATTGATGTTGCCATAGCCATTGATTTTGTGTCTTTTGCATTAACCAAGCAGCATGATGTTGGTATTCTTGCTTCTTGCGATACGGATCTGGTGCCAGCACTTGAATTTGTCAGTGTTATATGTAGTGAAGATTGTGGAATTGAGGTAGTCGGCTTTAACAACACAACGGAGCTAAGGCGATTGCATTTGCGAGGGAAAAAGACCTGGTGTTACTGGATTGGTAAAAGTGAATACGATGTAATTGCCGACTTAACTAACTATGGCAGACAAGAGCCTCATGCTCAATTGACATTAGGAATAGAAAACCCGATATAATCTGTCGCCTGTTTAGCTTTTTCCCGGCGATGGCATTAAGACAAAGCCTCCCCACCCTCGTTATTCCTGCCTAATAGAGAATATTAAATAGAGTCAATGATGGTAAAAAGGATTGACAGGGGGTCAAAACGCAGTCTGCTTTCTATTGCAAATATTAATCAATGACGATATAGTATGCTGAAATACCAATCATATGAGTAGCATGAATTACCGCTTTACCAAGCACGCCTTGCGCCGGATGGAAAAACGAAATATATCTGAGGAAGATGTTCTTTACTGCATTGCTAATCAACATACTTCCTATCCTGGTGAGGCTGACTGTATTCAATACATAGCTGATATCAAAGGTCGTAACTTAAAGGTAGTTGTTAATAAAGTTAAGGGAAATATTGTCACCGCTGTGTGGGTGGATTAGAATGGTATACGGAGGCTATGGCATGAAAGGTCCGTTTTTTCATAAAATTGAATACGACAAAGAGGCAGATGCAATTTACATCGGCCTCAATGATAAGCCCGTTTCATATACCAAGTCGCTTGATGACTCCAGGTATATTGACTTTGATGCAGAAAACAATCCCATAGGCATCGAACTGCTCAACGTGAGCTCTGGTGTTACTGTTGGGAAATTACCTTTTGCTGAGCCTCTTGCCAGGATACTCGAAAATTCCGATATCAAAGTTTGTGCTTGACATCTCCTCCGAGTCCGCTACCGCTATACCCATCATCCTTTGAAGCTAATCCTTCTTTTTCCTTTATTTCACTATAGGGAGTTCATATTATGAGAAAATGGGGTTATGGCATAAATTCGTTGCATAAACAGGCGAATATCCATATTGATGAGGCACCTTGGTGGGTATTTGCGCTGGACGATCTGGTCGAAGCCATCTGCGACATCATCCCTTTTCCCAATATCAGATTGGAGCTCAAGGATCCCAGCGATATTGAGTTTTATGGCGGCCAGTGGACGACCTGGAATGAATGGCATGGGGATTTAAAACAATATTTCCACGTATCGGTTCATAGACCTATCTTCGAGTTCTGTCAGAACAAGATCAAAACAAAATCCGTGGACATTACCTATGATCAGGCTAGGGATATGTTCTACGAGCACGACAAGAAATTCTTTGATCAGGAAGCAGAACGGGTGGAAAGCTGTGAGGATGCAGCGGTCTTACCTTTTATTGAGGCTGCACGCTCCGAGTACAAGGAGAAGGGTGGCCGTCCATGGAACAAGGTGCAAGAGCAGGCACGGAATGATGATAATATCAAACCAATCTGATTGATATCCCCCCCAACCCCAGCCCCTTACCGGCCACTCCAGCGACCCATCTAGGGATACGCCCCTTGATCCCACGCCCGACCGGTCCGCCGTTCGTCTCGCATCCGGAAAGAAAAGCCCAGGTTACGGGAATAGAAAGGTTACGTTCCCCCCACGCCTCCCATCCACCCCGGAGGGCTCTCCGGTAATACTAAAAGCGGTTGGCGGTCTTTATTACCCCCCAACCCCGCCCCGCCCTGCACCGTCCAGCCGCGAACCGTCGTCCCGGACCGTTGCCCGAATACGGGCGTACGTCCTTACGGCCCCTTACTGTAACCCCACCCCCAGCCCCACCCAATCCGCCGCCCGTCAGGCCTGCTCGCCCGCCGCTTATCTTACCGTTTTCCCGTTCATATATATGCGGCGTCCGTTCCACCCGTTCCTCTGCCCCGCTCCACTGACCCACGTGCGGCGGCACCGCCCGGCTCGCTTGTTGGCCTCTCGTGCTGTGTTGTGTTGGTGCCGTTTTGCCACGTCTCTAAGCGACCGCTGCCGTGCTGCCCGTTGCCGTGCCGGCGCCTTTCTTCCGTGTCTCTAAGTTGGCCGCTGTCGTATTGTCTATTTGCACCACTCCGAACCCTCCATCTCATTTGCTTATATTATTGTTCTCCTGGAGTCGTGCTAGTAGCCGTCCGGTAGTTGTATTAGTTCTGTATCATTTTTTCAAGTTTTTCCTTTTATTCACGTTTTTTCTTTTGGTGAAACTACATTGTTGCTCATGTACTTTGAGCGGCAAAGCATATCAGTCCGGTATTTAATCAGGCATTTTAAGATCGCTAATTAAGGTTATCTCTATAAATGAGCGCGGCCCTGCAATATAACCCAGGGGATACGCCCCCCAGGAAGCGAAGTAAACGGCGGCGGTCACGTCGGCAAATGCCCGGAGTACAGCCTACACTGGCATACCATTATCCGATGCAGGGACTTAGTGCCGGATGCAGGGGCTTCGCTGGGGCAGATATCGGCAGGTAATAAGGAGCCGATATCACCCCAGCAGAAGCGGGAGCATGGGCACACGTTTAGAGGAGCATCGGAAAGGTATCGCAGTGTATGGCTATTAAAGCGGTCGTAAGTGCGGTCGGGTAACCAACGGGCAGGCCAGGACGGTTGCCCATGCTCAGCCTATACGCCCATATTTTCACTCGTATTACGCCGCTGCAGGTAATAAGGAGCGGCGTCTATGCGGCTACATTATCTGCGTATATGGCTTCGCTTTCATGGTCAACCAGCCTTTTTCTCCTGCCCGTTGCTCAGCCCTTGGCCTTGGCGTTGTCACTAAAGTGATCGCCGCACTGGCCGAAGGCTGGCCCGCCGCACATTTATTCTTCGGGCATTTAACGCCGCCATGCCGTTTCTTCGCTAATCCACCACCCCGGAGAACGAGGGCGGCCTGCGCAGGTAATGATCAAGCGACATGGCCGGTGGTCAAAACTCTATCTATTGCCTCCAGCCTCCCCCCAGGTTTACCGTGCATTTCCACCCCGCCCCAGCCCCTTGCCAGCCGCCCGTTCGCCCGTCCGGACTACCCCCCTTGATCCCACGCCTGAACGTTGACGGCCGACGAGCGCAGTATGGCCGTCCATACCGGCGAATCATTTGTTCATCGGCGATAAGCGAAGCGAAGTATGGGAGAACGAGGGAACGGGAGTACGAAAGAACCGTTCACCTGGTGGCGGATATTGTACGTGCGGCTTGCTTTTGTCAAGGGGCGAGCTGCTAAAGCAGTAATGGCGCAAGCGCCTTACCCCTGTGAGCAAATAGCTTCGTCGCACTAAGAGCAGGGGTACTACACCAGGTGAATGGTATTTTAAGAGGGGGGTTTACGATGGTTACTCGTAATAATAGAAAGGTTGGATCAGTTCCGTGCGGTAGGCGTACAGCGTGCCGGTGCATGTGTGAGCAGGCGTGTTATTGTCCGCTGGGTATAGAGCGTCGTGCGCTGCTATTGGCGGCGTATAGGTCGAGGCGCTTAGCGCGAAAGGCGAATAAAAATAAATAGGTGGAGGTTTTTATGACTAGTCATCAGATTATATCTTTAGAAATGGATATCGATATTCTGGTGGGTGAATCTTATGAAGGTTATATCCGTATTACTAAGTCCGGTTTATATTCATCCGTCCAGGTGTTACTTGATCCAAAGATCGCTGTTAAAGTAGCCGAGGCCATCGGCTATGTTAAGGCCGACAGCCCCGTTACCATGGTATAGATCGTTTGGCCGGGTCGGGAAGGGCCCGGCCAACAAAATAATTATATAGGAGTTTATCGAAAATGTCAGAAGAAAAACAGCATTTTCACGTTGAGATTAACAGCATCAAAGTCGAAGGTATGATGGTTAAGTTCAATATCTTCGCAGATACCCTCGCCCAGGTAACCTCAGACTTGGAGGCAGTTATCGCCTACGTCACCGGATCAGCGCCCCTTCCGCAACAACAGGCAGCATTGCCAGCCCAGGCCGCAAAGTCAGCGCCGGCAGCGAAGCCCCCGGCAGTAAAGAAGCCCTTACCGGTTCTCGCCCCGGCGCAGGCCGTTGTTTGCTGTGCCTGCGGCAGCGAATCCGTTGAGTGGGTCACCGGTACCCGCAAAGATAACGGCAAGTCCTTCGCAGCTTTCAAGTGTCAGGAATGCGGCAAATGGCAGCCCGAGGCGAAGCCATGACGTACACCTGCCCTTACTGCAAATGGCGATTATCCGAGCCCGACCCGGCGGCATATTCCGATACGGAGCAGGGCCAGGATGCACTGGCGGCGGACTATGCCTATTTTGAGCTGGAGAAAGAACAGCATGACTGCAACGGTCTCCTCATCAGATCATTACCGGCGCCGCATGAGGAGTATACGCCGTTATGAGGTTTTGGTTTCTTAACAAAAGAGCGGAGTCGGCCCTCAGTGCCGCCCCCCGGCCTTCCCCGCAGCATGGTTATTATGTCCTGCCATCGAAAGACCGGTTTAGTTTTACTTCTTTATACTGGGACGGCGTTTGCCTCACCGTCAGCCGCAAGCATCAGTGTTACAGGTCACGCCGTTATACCTACCACACGATCACCTTAAACGAAAAGGAATTGTCGAAGTTGAAGGAGTTTTTAATCGACGGAAATATATCCGGCTTGCGGCCTTTACCCCCTTAGCCGTCTGTTCCTGGGTATTCATAGGTCAGTCCCCGTTTGTTTCTCTAAAAAAATAAATCAATTAATAAACACCTCATTATGCTCTCAAGTGCCCCTCGTGCGACTAGTGGATAAGGTATCTTGGTCGTCATTGGGGTTGTGCATAAGTTAGCACGTAATTAATTTCGTCTAACTGACTATACGGAATGGTCATTTGTTGCTATAAAGCTACTTCCTCAGATACAATTTCAGGTTGAAAGCAGATTATTATTTGTAACGATTACTACTCATCCTCAAAGCCATGGCCGGTGAATTTAAGTGTTCGACTGTTCTCGGTCACCGTGCGCACAACATTTTCAGGAGTACCAGAGGGAATAGATGCATCAATTTCAAGCGTGACTTTAATCTCTGCCCCTGCCAATGCGATAAGGTGAGCGATTACTTCTTCGGCTATCCTGCTTGCATCTCGGCCAGTGCGTGATGGATCGAGGCTCACACTCCCATAAAAGCGCTTGGGAGCCTTTACCTTTCCCGACGTTGCTGGGGCGCCGGATCCATTTGGTGCACTGGAGCTGCCAGTCTCCGATTGATCACCAGGGCTTGCGCCTCTATTGGTATTGCCATTGCTTACGGCTGCCTCTGTATCACTCTTGTACTGCTTCTCAGCTACCTCGGGTTTCACTATAAGACCTGAAAGATTGCTTCCGAGAAAATCACCCGGTTGTCCACAGCGTAAACCGCGGTAACGCTTTCCTATTTCATCATAGCTATCAGCGTAGGCGAAGGACTCTTGCCTCCATAAGAGGAGCCCCAATCCGCCGTGCACTGCCGCTAATAACACGGAAGTATCTTTAAGACGGGGAAGATAGAAATACTTGGCAAAATCCTCAGCAACCTGTTTTATCTCGACATGATCGCCTCTCCATAAAGGAATCTTATCTAGTTCCATACGCAGGCTGGTAGCGGCCATACGTGTTATTAGTAAATCATCATTTCGTAGCTTTTTACTAGCACGTATAGCTATAGACTCCTGTCCAGATAAACGGAAAGGTTTCCATTCTAACGGTGTCTGTGGATTGGCCTGTATTGGGACTAATAGCCATTGATAAGCTTCGGGGATACGAGAATTAACCACACCATCAGCACTGGCTTTTTGCATCTCAGCTTGTTTCACTTGATGTGGTGACAGGTCAAGAGATTCTCTATCAGACAGGATGGAATCCCATGCCATGTAACGTCTGACTGCCTCATCCAGGTCTTGTAGCCGAGTCTTATCGACAGCCATGAATACTAGCGTATTGCGATAAAATCTCTGCGAACTGCCCCTTGTTTCCAGAATGGCTTTCGCAGCTGACTCAGCGGGATTGTTTGGTTCCTTAATATAAGGGTACTCTGTTCCCAATACTACCAGGCGAGCATCAAAATCGTCCGGCACATCCTGCCCTGATTGTGGGAAGGCGTGGATTCGACTGAACTCCCCTTGATTTTTTAAATCTAATCTTATCCGCCTTTCGATTTCACGGTTAACGGCATCTATATTTCGTTTTAGATCCTCAGCCCTTTCTGCGGCCATCTGGGTGACTGTGGGCTGGGTAGAATACCAGTAACGTGGGCCGTCTTGATAGAGATAAGTTGCCGCACTACTAAGACGGCGCATGGCATCTCCAAATACTGCCGGTGATTCGCCTGGCATTACGCATCCAAGTTTAATACGCCTGTCTTCTATGCCTCTGTTAGCCGCGTTTGTCGTTGGTGCTGAACCAAGGTAAATAGTACGAGCCACGCGGCGGCAAGCCGAAAATTTTCCTAGGTTGGGGATTTCATTATCAAGACGTAAAGGTAGTGAACTTGGTCCATCCACATCTTTCTCAATCACTGGGATCCAGTTATCGGAAAGGTAACGCGTAAGTTCGAACTGTACTCGTGAATCACTAATAGGGATATTACATGGAAGAATGAGTGGATTGCGGTCGCCCTTTTCCCAGAGGCTATAAATAACGGCTGCCATGAGTCTTAATATGCCCCTTGTACGTTGAAACTTCACTAGAGTAGACCAGTCAGAATATAGCCTATCGAAAACTTCCGGGTGGATCGGATAGGCTGCTTTGAGTCGATTCTCATACTCAGCGTTACGGCACTCAGCAGGGAATTCCTGCTGCTGTGTTTGGTAGGAGTCATGGAATGCTCGTGCCACTGTATCACGGGCTACAAACTGATCTTTGTCAATTAATGGCTCGAAAAGCCTACGCCGAACAATCTCAAAACCTTCCTCAGCACTGGCCGGTCTCCATGAAGATTCCACGCGTCCTATCACATTGCGCAAGCGGTCAAGGGCTTCACGGCCTCGTTGTCCCCCAACCTCAGTATCGTCAGCTTGAGTATGAGGTGAACCCGTAGTATCCGAAGCCGGTAAACTTATCACGAGCAGGCATTGCTTGGCCAGTTTAGCTGATTCGGTGAGTGCCTGTGCAAATGTGAATTGGGTCTCAAATGTACCAGCCGGCAGATCGCCCTGGTCGTGAAGTTGGCGGGCATAGGATACCCATTCATCAATCAGGATTAAGCAAGGTCCATATTCGTTGAATAATATGCGTAGAGTATCGCCAGGGCTGGTGGCTTTCTCATCATCTGCTCTCAATAGTTCATATGCCTTCTTCCCGCCCAATTGCCATGCAATCTCTCCCCATAAAGTGCGGATAGTAGTGCCATCCGGTTTGATAATTGGATTACCTGGTGATATGCGGTTACCCACCAGGACTACTCTTTTTACTGCCAGTAGTTTATCGACTTTAGCATTCTTTAAAATGTTGTCAACTCCCAGGAGGTCTTTTAGTGGACTTTCAGAAAAAAGGTGATATAGCGCCAGCATGGAGTGTGTTTTACCACCACCGAAGTTGGTCTGCAATTGCACAACCGGATCACCGCCTTTTCCGGAGATGCGTTCTATGGCACCTGTCAGCAACAGTTTGAGGCTCTCAGTAAGGTATGTTCGGCGGAAAAACTCTACTGGCTTTCTGTATTCATCTGAACCTTCACCAATATGTACCTGCCAGAGGTCTGCGGCGAACTCAGCCTGTTGATATTTACCGCTGGCAACATCATGGTGCGGATTTACAACTTCGCGCCATGGTTTAAGATTACTGGCAGCCTGACTTTCGAACATGGTTTCCGCAGCTTTGCGTTTCTCGGTGCGTACCTGTTCATCAAATCGAACTCGCATTAGTTCCATCTTCATTTTGTCAATTTCACTTGCTTGCGGTGCAGATACTGCAACCAGAAGCCGGCTCATCGAGTCTAAAGCACGGTAGGCATCATCTCCAGAGAACGGCTCCTGGTGGGCCCACTTATTGCGGACATTTCGCAACTCACTTACCAAACTGCGTTCAGCCTGGCCAAGCGTTTTGCGGAAGATATCATTCCAACCCTCCCACATAAAACGTAATAATGCCGCTGAGTCCCATGCTTTGATAGGTTGCCCTGTTATTTGTCGGTCATCTTTCATTATCCGGCTGATTTCTGCCACAGCTCTTCCGCTATAAGTGCTCTTGACCTCACGTTCCACGAATGGACTTAGTCCATCTTTTAATAACTCCATTGCTTTGCCGACACGCTCATAGTTAGTAATGGCCATGACTACACCTCTTCAAACATAGTTGTCTGCTGTGGCTTTAATTTGATACTCTCATTGGCAAGCCGAATAATCTCCGGCCAGCTTTGTACCAAGCCGTTATAAGACAGAGCCTCTTGAGCACGCTTCTTTCGCTCACAAATTGTATAAAGTCTATAAGCTAGTTGACGGGCAATATCAGCTTTGACACCAACTTTAGCTACTAATTCGCCAGCGTCGTTCTCACCACCAGATTCAAGGGCACGTATTAGTTGGTGTGTCATTTCCCAGACGGTCAAACGAGTGTCTTTGGCCGGATCCCAGTCTGCTGGAAGTTCTGCTGGTTTAAACAAATGTACCTTTCCACCCTTAGAAGCCAAGATTCCAGCTTCGACCATGCCTGCGACACTAATGTTTTTAGCTTTTGAAAGTGTTTCAGCGACACCGTATTCGCCTTCGCCGAATCCGTACTGCTCGAACCATGCAAGTGCCCATCGGCTTTCCGCATCGAAATTGCCTTCCTGCTCAGCCAAGACTTCATCGAGCGTCTGGTTGATGAGAGCCAACGCCTCGCTCACCGAGAGTTGATTACCTTCGGCATCAACTACCTGTGCATAACGTGTATAGACCGCCATACCAGGACCTATGGCTGCCTGCGCCAAGTCTACGGGTGCGATGTTGCTATGCTGAAGGTGAGCAAGGGCTGGAGGTAGTTCGCTCTTGAGTTCTGTGGAGAATTCGCGGCGGGTCGCTGTTTTCGCGTCGCCATAGCGCTGTCGGCACGCAAGGACAATGCTGGAGGCAAGGGCATTAGTGCCCTGTCCGACCAGTCGACTATCGTTTTCCGTTCGTATAGGCCATGTGCCCGTTATGGAAAATCCGGCCCGAATCACGGCATCAAGAAAGGTCTGCCAACCCGTGCTGGTAGTGCCCGTCTCGCTATCGCTCTCGGATTGTTTGAATGCATAGTAGATGGTAACGGGGAAGGTGGGATGTGTTTGCTCGCCCAGACGATGCATCGCCTGGGTCATACCATCGAGGTAGAACGTGTTGGCCTTTTCTTGATTACCATGGCGGTATCGCTCAGCTACCAACTCTTCGGCTTTAGGCACAGCGAGCGTAGCGAATAGGTCAGGAAACACAGGTCGCAATGCTCGGCGCATCCAAACATAGAAGAAGTCGGAGAGATCAGCATACCCGATGTTATTATAATATGGGGGATCGGTGGAGATTACCTTCCCTCTGGACAATTCTTGTCGTACTGCATCTGCTTGTTTTGCTGATCCGATTGCAGTTGGAGGGACATTTTCAAAGGTCTTCGCGACCGCTTTCGCAATCCCATCGAGACAAATGATCCAAGCACCCGAACTATCACCGAGTGGGTTGCCCTCTGCAAAGTCCCATACCATAGGGATTGCCTGTCTTCCAAATAACTGCCGTGGGCATTGCGCTATAGGCTCCCATCTACATAGACTATTCGCCAAGTCCGCTTGTTTGTCGAGTGCGAATGCAAGATATACTACAACGGCGTCTGCGTAGTCAGCGGCTTCCCCACCGTTGCTCAGTGATGTGCTTTCTAGTGGCAGCCCAACCTGGAGGGCATCATGCTTCACTTGCTCACGTGTTTCCTGAATTAGGTCCGAAAACGCTGTCAGCGCGACAAGCTGGCGTGGCGTAAAGTAGTCCCCAAAAGTCTTGAATCCGTAGCTTCGTCCCTGAGCATTGCTTGCCCACGTTCCTCGGCTGGCTATGTCAGGCTTCCATAAAGGTCTAGCTGAGTGAGCGACTTTCTCCATTTCCGAGGTGGCCGGTAGGTAGACGCGCCCATGTTCTCCGTCAGCGACAATAGCCATCAATTTCGCACCCATACGTCCGGCATTTGCCTCATCGTCAATGTAAGCGTAGCCAAATGGTGTATTTGACATGAGGCAACGGAAGCTTCCTTGCCCAAGCTTGGTTCCCTTCTTCGCGGACTCAGCGTCTTTGGGCTTGCCTGTTTTCACATCGAATCGGTAGTCGCTGCCTTCAATTACTGGCTGTACGTAGACTTCCTTGCTCGGTCTGGTGGAAAGCATGAAGTTGGTAACAAGCGGCACTTGCACGCTTGCGAAGGCTGGGTTGGGACTCTTCACCGTGCGTGCCCATAGCCAGGCGATGACGGTTAGCTTTTTGCCTATGTATTTTTTTAGGTCAGGTCGCTCCTGTGTCATTGCGGTTGTGACTTCCACCTTTGGATAGAGATGACCGATACGCCTTTCAGCTTCATCTCGCATTAACGTGCCATAATAGCGCACATCTTCCGCCAAACCATGAGCCCCCTTCCACTCTTTGGAGAAAAGCCGCTCGTCCTTGCGAGCTTCGGGATTAACTGGCGGCTTGCCAGCGATCTTAGGCGGAATCTCTATCATGGCCTTATTGATCAATACTGCTACAGGATTCAGGTCGCTGGCATATGCTTCCAGGCCTAGGCGCTGTGCTTCTAGCGGCAAGGCACCGCCTCCTGCAAAAGGATCGTGGAAAGCCGGTAACTTGTGCCTGTCAAACAATTCTTTTGCTTGGGGATGGTCGGCGTTTTCGGCGCACGTGGCACGCCAGCTTTGCCATATTTCGTTACGGGCTTTTGCAAGTACTTCTTCGTCATTTGTATTTTCCCATTGCACGATCTCTTCGATGATTTTAAAAAGTCGTTGGCGCTCTTTCTCTTGTGCTTTTTCTGTAGGGAATAGATCAGGGTGGCTGGAAGGGTCATCCACCATTTGCGCAAAAATCACTGCCCGTGCTGCAGCCAGCGGTCTTCGTGCCCACCACAAATGTAAGGAGGATGGATGTCCGTGACGGATAGATTTTTCTCGTATGGAAGCCTTGTTGATAGCCTCCAGCGGAAGCGCTACTTCAATCAATTTCTTATTTCTTTTAATGTCCATCTATGTACACCAACCTGTAGGTAGCTGGATGCAGTTCCAGATTACCCTCTTTACGCATACTTACCAAGCTGTGCCCCGGAATTTCTTCCGGCTCACCAGTATGATCAACGAGGACAATGGAATAGAGATCAGGGAACTTCTCACATAATCCCCAAATTGCGGCATCCAATTGCAATGGCTCTTGCTCAATGCAATGGTCCTTGCACCAATAATACTGAATCAGGTCACCCGAACGCGAGTGCTGCTCCCAATGGAAGCCATTACCATGAGTTCGTTCTAGCCAACTTCCATCAGCACGATAGTACCTATCTGAGCCATCTTTGGAAAAACCCCTCTTTCGCGCAAAAAGATCTATCAAGCTCGGCTTGGATGGTTTGGGTGGCCTGAGCGGTTTCGGTTCCGGATGTTGGTCATCCGGTCCTTGCTCAGTCCCATCAGACATCTCACCTTCAGATGTGTATTCATCTGATTTGTCAGCATCCCTGCCATCACCGGGACCCCCCTCATCGTCGGCCTGTTGGGAACCATCGTATGGCTGACCTCCTTTTGAATCCGACAAAGGATTTTGGGGTGGTTTAACGCCTGCACCTGTATTCTGGTTTCCACCCTCCTCGAAAAGTTCATCAGCTGGAACCAATTTGAAATTTTCTTCAAGATATTCGGCGACGAAATTTTCTGACCTATCATAACACGTCTTTATTGCATCATTAATTTCAATGTTTTGAAAAGTTTGTGCCAGCTCCGCCGGCACAACTTTGGCCATCCTGGCCGCTGATTGTTTGGCTACGAACAGAATTTCATCTTTCCACAATACCGGAATATTACGTGCTGTTCCGGAAGGTTTGCCGGATAGATAGGGCACCGTG
>JBEKCL010000092.1:0-12367 GCA_050014895.1 Dehalococcoidia bacterium | reverse complement strand
TCTCGTGAAGGATCGCTGCATTCAAGCAGTTGAGCTTTTCCGGACGGTTCAAGGTGAGGATCGCTATGCTGCCTTCGGTCTCGACGGTGATGAGCTTGTACGGCATTGAAGGACCTCCTGTATGTGGATGCTAAACTATACCACAATAGAAGCCAATTTGTTACTGGAGGTGTTTTTGGACGGGGAAACTGCTATTCTAATAGCCGGAGGTGCAGCCATGGAAGATCTTGAAAGAGAGAAGAAACAGGGCTTTGACTGGGATTACCTGGCGGATGTGCTGGATATGAAAGCAAAACTCGGGGATAAACATCAAATACCGGGGTTTGGGCTTGGCGCAACGCTGTTCTCTTACCTGGCAAAAGCAGTAATCAATGAGATGGGTCCTGAGAAAGGTGAGGCCTTGTTGAAACGGGCCATAGAGGACTTCGGAAAAGCCAGGGGACGCCGCATTGCCGCAATAGTTAAAGACCTGGGCAAGCCCCTGACGCTGAAGAACTGGCTGATTTACAGTGATATCGACAGTGTTAATTTCGACCCTCACCCTGATTTGGACAACAATGACCTGGTGGTCAAGGCGGGCGAGTGCACCTTCTGGAATGCTGCCAGGGAATTCGGAATGGGCGAATACGCCAAGATATACTGCAAATATGCCGACTACGCAATACTCGAGGGCTACAACCCTGATATTAAGCTCGTCCTGCATGACCGCCACCATGTGGGGCAGGACCACTGCGTGTTCCGTTATATCATGAAGGAATCAAATAAATAAAACTGCAGATTAGAGTACGGTCTGAGAAATTTTGGAAATAGCTATGGGGCTTGCACCGTCATGGCACAAGCCCCAATTTGGTCTACTTCCCGTTCTGAGTAAGAATTGGAACATCCTGTTGTTGATGGCCTAATGCTGCTGCTGCTGTGTACGCCCCCACATTCGGATAACATGTTACCTGTTCATCAGGGGACTGAAAACCAGGCCTGTTACCATAACCCGATATCCATGCCGCCTCCTGTGCAGCTGGATTCAGCGATTTGAAGCCTGCTGAAGTATCGTCTACATATGACCCCGTCGGCCCCCATGCAGCCATCGCTGATGCCATAGGGATTGACATGATTGCCATTGCCAGAACCAGAATGAGTGTCAACTTAGTCCATATCATTATCGGAACCCTCCTTTTAATTACTCTCGTTTATATAGCTGTTATCTTAACCTGCGGCTTTAGGACGTCCAATCTTCCGTAAATCATATATATTAACGGCCGTTGAATGGTAAAAGTTTAGATGCCATGCAATTTGCGTGCTTGATCGGTCAATCTGGATGTAGAATGGGAAAGAAGGTACTGATGGCAAATATTAAGATCGAGGAGCAGCTAAATTAAAATTCAAAAAGTTAAGCAGAATGCAAAAATACTGTATAAACAAATAAAAAATTGCTCAAATAATTCAGCTTTGGATATAATTGTCTAACGCCAGCGTAGCTCAGTGGTAGAGCAGCTGTTTCGTAAACAGCTGGTCGTCAGTTCGACTCTGACCGTTGGCTCCATTCAAAACCTAACTTTTTGCTAACGGATTGCTAACGGATTTATTTTCCGCTCGTATTTCCATTTGCAGCATGTCATCCAGTCTACATATCGCCGCCTTTTGCAGGCCGCCTATTACATGACTATATGTATCCAAGGTAAGTGTTACGCTGGCATGTCCCAGCATCTCGCTTACTATTTTAGGGTGTATGCCTGCCATCAGCATCAGGCTTGCAAATGAGTGCCGTAAATCGTGAAATCTCACATGCGGCAGCCCCGCCCTTTTCAGGGCCTTGCTTAATTGATGTGTTAGCGTTGACGGATCGGTGGGTTTCCCCTCTGTATTGCCAAATACCAGATCGTCGTCGGTCAGCGGCGCTCCTGTTACAATGTATTCCGCTTGCCTTTGTGAACGGTATTTGCGCAGATAAATAGCCAGCGATGGGGCGAGGTCCAGCCGGCGTCGGCTGTGCTCGCTCTTTGGCTCTTTGAATATGCAAATGCCCCGTCTCTTGTAAAGAACCTGGTTAACTGAAAGCGATGCCAAATCAAGGTCAACGTCCCTCCATCTTAGTCCCAGTAGTTCGGCCTGCCTTAGGCCGGTGTTTATGGCCGTGAAGTAGATGGCGTGATAGGGGCCGTCCTTAGTTACCTCGAATAGTCTGGCGATTTCGGTCGGGATCAGCGTTCGCATCTTGGGTTTTCGTACGCGTGGCGGATCCACCAGGTCGGCCGCGTTTTGCACTAGAACACCTTGCCTCATCGCGTATTTGAGCGCCTGGAAAAGTATGCGGTGTACATGAAGCACGGAACTGGCAGATAGCCCCCCTTTTTCCTGGCATATCTTCGAGTAATAGTCCTGTATTTGCTGTGGTTTAAGCTGAGTGAGGGGGATTGATCCCAGGCTTGGTTTGAGGTGGATTTTAACTATCGACTGGTATGCGTCAAATGTTCTTACGCTGCAGTTTATTTTAACGTAGCCTTCAAGCCATTTGTCTAACCAATCGCTAAGCGTCAATTTATTAGGATGAATATAGGTGCCCTTTTCCTTCGTTTCCAGCAGCTCCCGCATCTTGCTGTCAGCCTCCCGCTTTGTTCCCTTCACCGTGTACCATTGTTGTCGCCGCTTTCCTGTAGCCGGGTCCTTGCCGATATCTATTACGATGCTCCATGATCCCTTTGACCTCTGTTTAACATGCCCTCTCATTTTTCACCCCTTATCTTAATATGACCCCCGGCTCGCCTTGCCGTTTTATATCGTTAATAACCTTTTATGACCGTTTGTTACGACCGTACCCCCAGGCTGACAAATCCCTATTGATAATTAGTACATATGTACTATTATAATATATAAATAGCTACAAATCAATACATTTGGAGGAAAAATTGAACGTAGAAAGACGAACTATCACTGTTGAACAGGCAGGCGCATTGCTCGGCGTCAGCCGTGCCTTGGCATATCAGATGGCCAATTCTGGTCAGCTACCCATCATCCGTTGTGGTCATCGGCTTCTTGTGCCGCTCAAAGCATTCGAAACCATGCTGGACGTTGCTCCCGTAGCAAGCAAACCCCAGGCATCATGAGTACACCCCACACATGCCTAAAAAGAAGAAAGAAGAATCAACCGGGAGTAAGTCTGCGCCCAAGTCGGTGCCCGAAGTCCCGGTCCCTGGCTTTGTCGTTGGTACCACGGTTGGCGAGCTTATCATCAACAAGAACGGCGCACGCATGTTCGTTGTCATGTATAAAGGCGCTATCAAAACAATGGTCGAGCATCGTGCGCCTCATTTCATGCACGTTCCCCCCAAGGACTCTCTGGCTGGCAATATAGTCCACTTTGCCAGCGATTGCGACCTGCGCTATACCGATCCGCAAGACCTGTTTCAAAAGATCAAAGACTATATTAATAAATACCTTGAGCTTCCCCAGTCCTATGACGATATCTGCGCCCTGTACGTGCTTTTATCCTGGGTGTATGAGTTTGCTCCTTCGCTGCCTTACTTACGTGTGATCGGTGACTGGGGCTCCGGCAAAACCCGCTTCCTGCAGGTGGTCGGCTCTTTATGCTTCCGTCCCATCTTCGCTTCCGGCGCAATCACTCCAGCCCCAATCTTTCGAATACTGGACATGTACCGCGGCACTCTGGTATTGGACGAAGCAGATTTCAAAGAATCGTCCGCCTGGACGGATATGGTCAAGATACTTAACAATGGTTATCGGCCCGGCTTTCCAGTTCTAAGGGCCGATAAAGAGGATGGCAAATGGTATCCCCGCGGCTACCAGGTGTTCGGCCCCAAGCTTATTGCCACCCGATTTCGTTTTGAGGATGAAGCCCTCGAAAGCCGTTGTCTCACGGCTAATATGCTCTCGCTCACCCGCTCCGATATCCCCCGTGTGCTTCCGCACAGCTTTAAGGACGAAATCAATGCCCTGCGCTCAAAGCTGATTACCTTTCGTTTACATAATCTTTTCAAATTAAAGCAGAGTGAGTTCCCCAATGAGCTGCTGGAGTTCGGCCTTCAGCCTCGCCTCCAGGAAATCCTTGTGCCCCTGCGCGTCCTGGCACTTAGGGACCAGCGGCTTTCAGATACGCTTTCTTCCTTTATCAAGCGCCAGCAAGAGTCTCTTTTGGTGCGCCGGCGTGAAAGCGCCGATGGCCGGGTGTTGCTGGCCATCATGCAGTTGCACGAAGAGGGTGTTATCTCCACCGGTGCCGAAATATCCCTGCGTGTAAATGAACTGGATGATGATGTAGATATGACCCCCATCAGGGCGGGTTTAATTGCCAAGCGCCTGGGGTTTATGAAGCATAGATTGCCTGGGATCGGTCGGCATGTCGTGGCCTGGAATGAAGAGCTTGCAACTCGGTTGGCTTGCCAGTTTGGTCTTCCGTTACCCGGTTCCTTATCCCCGGATAACTTGTCACACCCGTCACACTTGTCACAATCAGCTACATAACCGCGTGACAAGTTGTTTTTCGTTATTCAACTCGTCACGCAACTTGTCACAATGTGACCCATATCTGGCCGTGACGGGTGTGACAAGTGTGACGACGTACTTCTAGGTAGATTATTTTCGTTTACTTGGGTTTACATAAAATGCCGGATATTTGTGAAGCTAAGGTGAAAAGAAATTGAAGCTACTTTGAAAAATATTTGACATAGTCTACCACATACCTATTATCATAAATCGAATACTTTAAAAGGAGGCTACTTATATGAAATGCCCGTTATCTCGTCCCAATACGTCAGGCAAGACGCCCTGGTGGAAGAAAATCGTTACATACGTATACTTATTCGTTGCCATATTGGCCGTTGTAATGATAATTTATGGTTTCACATTGCTACCGGGATTAACAAAGATTCAGCAAGCAGGATACATAGTACCCAGCGTATCCGCACTTCTCGGGCTGGTCGGGGCTTTAATCGAGGTGAAAAACAAATGGGCCAGTATCCTTATAATTGTCGCCATTGAGCTATTCATCTTCGGCATGCTCCTTCAACTTGTTTTGCTAGCGGGTTCAAAATAATGACGAGATAATTTCTCACTGACGAAATTAATTTGCGCATTATCTGCTGTGTTTTTGCGATGGGTTTCTGCTATACAAACGATTGAAGGTGTTCCAATCTGATCTGGTTGCAGAAGAAGCGCATTACTTGCATTCAGCTTCTGCTAGAAGATCTCCGTTGCTGAGGATATTTTCTTCTAACTTAGCAGTTTCCCTTTCATTTCCTTGTCGAAGCTCTTTCATGGTGTACCCACGTTTAAGCAGCATTAAGATCCTGCATATGGATTTTCTAACATATTCTTGAGTCCCATCAACAATGCCCTCTATTTCTGCTTCTGCAACCTGTCTGTTACCATGTACTAGGTCACTTCGTAACCTGTATGCCTCTCTTATTTCATTGAATATGGTTTTTCTGCCGTTCTTGTCAGTTCCAAGCAGGTACGCCGCACGTAGCGCTAATCGGTAGTTAAGTTCCTGGTCCTTGCCCAAATATAATGATTCAAGCGCTATCATATGATCGATCAATCTATCTTCAATATCGCCTCGGTATGCCGCGTTGAATCTTCGTAAAGCGATCTCTAAGTTATCTAGATCACGCCGGCCCCGACGTTCCATGATGTCAACGAACATCCTCCTTATATCAGCAACATCGGTTTCGTTCAGGTAGTATATTGGTCTATCAAAGGGCCCTGCTCCGCCTGTTGACACCGATGATAGGGTCGGCCCTATCTCCGTACCTGGTGGAAATTTGCCGGGTTTTGTCTTTGAGGGCGACTGCGGTATGAATCTGTTCTCTTGTAGCTCTGCGAGTATTAGTGGACCGGGAGACATCATACCACTATGGCATAGTCTAAGTGCCGTGGTCATTCCTACCAGCAGATCGCTTCTGTGCCATTTTTCAGTAATCGGGTTTTCTTGATTGGAGCCAGGAGTTGTCCCTCCAAATACAAACATGAATTTGCTTTCACTCGGATTCGTCCAGAACCAGTCCGATTCTTGTGTCTCTAAATAGGTCGCAAATTCCTTGGTTATCTTCCTGATTTCTATCCCCTCATATATATCCACGATTCCAGTATTGCATTCAAACGAATATATCGGACACAACCAACAGTAACATCTAGTTTTGTGTTCCATTCTGTTCGCCTCTCTAAATCATTCGTTTAATCAATCATATCAATTTGCTGGTCCATTTAAAGCCAGTTTCGACGTTCCTCTTGGATATCACTGTCGTCCGGAATACAGATTACGTTAAGTTCCGGATATTGAACTGACTTCTACCTTCTAATAAAATGCCATATACATACGTGATATATTGTCATCGTTCCAATCAGCCTCGCTGTACTTGGACTCTGGTCTTTGTCATTTCGCGTTCTATATATTGATCCAGATTTTCAATTAATGTGTCCAGCGCTACGTAGTACATGTCATGCTCATCCTTTCTATTTGAGCCGTTTTGCATATTCGTAAATCCCAGTCGGGTCATCAGTTTAATGCCACCTTTCGACGCACCCAGAGCGTATATTGTTTTGATTTTTCCAGATTCTCTCATTGCTTTGAATAATTCTCGCGATTTCGTCATTAGTGCCAGTACGGCGTTATGGTTGCCCGTCTTGCCATTAATGTAAACTACTATGCTCTCCACATAAATTGCACTGCTGCAGTCGTATCTAGGGGAAATATCCTCATGTGTCATATCTTGTTCAATCAAATTCCCTTTCAAGAAATGATGCAAAGTGTTGTTTTTAAGCGGAAACATATCCAAATTTCCGCAGTTTTGGCCTTTACGGTTTTTCACCACTATGAATCCATTCGGATAGGCCATGAACCAGTCTAACATGGTATTTTCAGGTATGATGTCAACGCCTTTATAGACTTTCCTGGCAACCGTTGCCGCCCATCTTATATCCTCCGCCGTAGCCGCTGTAGCAATATAAGGAAGGTCATCGGAAACCGCGGTAATTTGATCCGGTATTTGTTGGGGCTTAAGACGCTCCATGATTTTGTCAGAAAATAGTATTAATGCGACCAATATCGTCAGTATAATTCCCACGATATAATTCCAGGGTGGCGCTATATTTAATACCGCGGCATATCCAGCAATTACTGTTATGATAGCTATGATATTCTTGATTTTAGATTTCATTCCCATCTTTCTCGCCCCCTATGTAATATGCTTTTGCTCCGTTGCTGACCGGCAGCGCTCTTGGACCCATTACATTCATTCCCATACCTGGCCGGTTGCATTGATGTTGTGCAATTAACTTGGAAATGTGAAGTGGTCATCTTGATAAAACGGGATAGTATCACTGGATAATCCAAAGGCGGTATATACCTTAGTAAGCAATTTGTGCGATAAGATGTCTGGGTTGAATGTTTTATCTACCATCTCCGGTGGTATGCTTAGATCTTCGAAGGGATAGGGTATAAGCTTATCGGCGAACATATATCCCGCCTGTTTTGGTGAATATGGCCTGAGCCGAAATCCTTTAATATTCAGATATCTTAAATTTATTGAATATTTATTGGTAACCGATAATTTCATTATTATGGCTTTATATAGCCTTAGAAATGTTGTAGGGTATTCTATGACAGGATAGGGATATAATTCCGGGCTATTTTTATATTCTTCTGGGTTTTGTCTCCAACAGAAATGCTCGTCAGTCGGCGTGCAGAAGTCCATATGTCCATTTGTGTAGAGGGTAAGCCTCTCCGTTTTCACATCTCCCTTCGTTATCCCTTCCGCAATAATTTCAATTGCCTCCGATCCTTCCATATTCCATCCGCTTCGTCTCGACCCCGGCGGATTTCCTAGCACTTCTCGTAATTCTCGTGAATTAACATCGATTGTCTCCTTACTTAAATCATCAGGGGTTATTGCCAGCCAGAGATATGGTTGCTTTTTGACGGTCTCCTTGAAATTATTAAATACTGCCTCAACCAATTCGCTCCCTTTCACATATTTGGATGGGAAGAATTGAACCGGTTTATGCTTGGTGGGTGGTTTTAGTATTAATTGCATTATTTCAGGGTGCTGTTCGTCTTCTTTAGGAGTTATTTTTATTTCAGCGGGTGTTATATTGGCTTGATTCTCAAGAATTTTATCTAATTTGGTGCCCATGGTAGTCAGCATAGTTTGATTATTGTCAGCCTGGAAACCACGCCTTATTTCGGAAACGGACATTTCCCTTTTTCCATCGTTATATCTTGTGTAAAAATCGGTTCTACGCTCCAACGTGACCATATGCGGTGCTAAAGTGCTGTCCGGTATTTTAATAACAAGTATTGGGTTATTTTTGGGCGCTCGAATTTTCAATTCCATATGCGGTATTCTATCAGCGATATGATCGATACAGAGTTGCTGAATTGATTGTTTTATCTTTTCCAAATGTTCTTTCTTCTCGGGTACGTACCCGCAGGCTTGGCCCTTTCCATTATCTTGCATCCCAACTATTAAATAGCCGCCACCTCCGTTAGCTAGTGATGCAATATCCCGTAATACTTCAAGTTTATCCGCCCCATCCTTGATGTCGTATCTGGCTTTGAATTCGAGGTGTTGCCGCTCAGGTGAGCGCTCTTGAACTAATGAATCAATTTCTTCATCAGTTATTTCATCTATCGTTTTATCACCGAAAATCATAGTTGGATCCTTTATGATCTTTGGCCGCTTTCTGAGAAGCCTATCCCATGGGACATGCTATGTCAAGGGTTATATACCCACTTCCCATATTCCGTGACAAAATCCGCTTTTTTAATCCGAACAATTGTGCTAATCTTTCGTCCAACCACCGATGACACTACTTGAACGAGCACTTCAGGAAGAGAACTATGAGCTGGCAGCTCTGGCCATCGTCTACGGCATGCTTAAAGTAATTCATGACAGAAAAGAAGCGCAGAGGTCCCCCAAAGGGCAACCAGAATGCCCGGACGCACGGGTTCTACAGCCAGGTTCTTGATGAAGCCCAGACGCTTCAGCTTGACGAAGCCCGCGCGGTTGAAGGTATCGACGAAGAAATAGCCATCCTGCGCGTTAAGTTGCTCACGCTCATCAGCGACCACCCGGACCGTATAGACCTCCAGATGGCTGCGGCTAATACCATCACCCGCATGGTCCGTACCCGGCATAGCCTCACCGCGAACCAGAAGAAGTCTCTTAAGGAAGCCATGACCAAGGTTCTTACCGAGATCGCCGTCCCCCTGGGGATAAAGGCATTTATTCAACCGTAAATGGAACTACGTCCGTATCAGCAGGAAGTTGTCAGGGCCGTCATCGACAGCGTCGTATACAAGAAAGGCCTTACCTTTTCCGTTGAGATTTCCCGGCAGGGTGGGAAAAACGAGCTTTCAGCCCATATTGAAATGCTTCTATTGACACTGTATGTAATGAAAGGCGGCACGTCCATCAAATGCTCCCCAACCTTCAAGCCGCAGACGCTCATTTCTATGAACCGGCTCAAGGACCGGCTCAATGACTACGGCTATGATGATAATTGGCAGGCCGAGTTTGGCTATATCATCAGGCTGGGAGCGGCCCGGCAGGTGTTTCTTTCCGCTGACGAGACTAGCAATGTCGTTGGCCACACCGCCGATGTCCTTCTGGAAGTGGATGAGTCGCAGGACATCAATCAGGACAAGTACTCCAAAGAGTTCCGTCCCATGGCAAGCTCCACCAATGCCACCACCGTTCACTATGGCACCACATGGGACGACGGGACCCTTCTGGAGCAAACCAAACAGCTCAATCTTGAGCTTGAGAAAGAGGACGGAATCAAACGCCATTTCCGCTATCCTTGGGAAGAGGTTGCAAAGTATAATCCCGGATACGGCGCTTTCGTTGAATCCGAGCGTCAGCGTCTGGGCGAAGATCACCCCCTCTTCCGAACGCAGTATCGACTTTTGCCTTTGCCCTCCAGCGGCCGGCTTTTCAACCGCGTTCAGGTAGCCCAGATCATCGGCTCCCACGCCCGCCTTCGCTCCCGCCAACCCGGTAGCATCTATGTCGCTGGCATCGATTTCGCCGGACAGGATGAACAGTTGGAAGACCTGGTCCTCACCCGCCCTGGCCGCGATGCCACGGTCGTTACCATCGCCCAGGTCACACGCAACGAGAACAAAGAGCCTGATATCAAGATCGTCGAGCATTATTCCTGGCTGGGCACGCCACACCATGAGTTATATCCCCGTCTTGTAGATATCATCAAGACAACATGGAATTGCAGCCGTGTGCAGTGCGACGCTACCGGTATCGGCGAGCCGGTTGCTTCATTCCTGCAAAAGTCCTGCGGCGCCAGGGTGCAGCCTTTCAAGTTCACCCAGGCCAGCAAGTCCCAGCTTGGCTTTGACCTCATAGCTGCGGTAAATTCCAACCGCCTCAAATGCTATGCAGGTGATGGCTCACGTGAGTTTGCCGAGTTCCTTTTGGAGATCGAGAAGGCCAAGTCCCAGTACCGCCCCAACCAGACCCTGAATTTCTACGTAGACCCGTCCGAAGGCCACGACGACTACCTTACCAGCCTCTCTCTCTGTATCCTTGCTGCAAAAGAAAGCCAACCCAGAGTCGCAACTGGCAGCAATCGCAATGAGTGACCAGTTTATATGTCGTTGCGAAGCCGACCGCAGTCGGCTGTGGCAATCTCCTGCAAAGTAATCAACTCAAGGAGAAAAAATGAATGAAAAATAGATCGTTAGTTGATGAAACCCAGCAGAATATCGTCCCTCTATTAAAGGACGGTCTTCCCATGCAGGCTTTCGCCATTGTAGAGGACCCAGATTGTCCCTCGACATGGCATCTCCCGCATCATACTAATGAAGTGATGCAGGTAGTTACCAGCAGGGTCAGCTACGAGTGTAGCGTTGATTGGGTGCTGATGGCCAAAGCCATCGTCCAGCTTTCCCGTCCCGGTATTGATGGCAGTTATGTGGTATCCGATCGGCGTCTGTCGCTGGAAGCAGCCTGCCACCTCGCATCTCATTACCACAAAGCTGGCCGCCGCGTCCCTTATGCCTTGTGTATTTGTATTGTGATGTACGGCTAAGTGAAATAGTGATCCCAAATCTTAAACAATTGAAGGAGAAAAATTGAATGGAAAAAACGAAAGCAGCTCTGGACGATCTCTTTTCGTCCGCAATATCCTTAATCCCCACCTGGCTGTCTATGCTCAAGAGTACCCGGTTCTTGACCCTATTGATCATGGTCGCCGTCCTTATCTGGGCATGGAAGTACAGTGGCCTTACCGATGTCCAGGCACAGATCGTATCTGTCGTCGGCGGCTTGATGGGTGTCAATTTCGACTGGGTCAAGACCATCGGCAAGAAGTATGAGACTGCCACGGCAATCGCTGCAGCGTCCCCCGCTACGGTCACAACGGCAGCCGTCACCTCGAAGATCAGTACCGAGCCGACTTCAACCTACAATACCCCGCTCGATGTTGATTCTTATATTAAGAGCCTGGGGGCGAGTCTTAATGATCAGTATGATGAGTGCAAGAGCATTATCTCTAATTACAATTTGCTCAGCATCCACCCGTCCGTCAGGGTCACAGTGGCCGAACAGGTCATGGATAAGACCATCGTCCTAGCAAAAGCCGTGTGGCCTTCTGTAGTCGGTACCAGCGCCAATGGAGCACCGTTTTACCGTTCCCCAGAGGCCAGCGACTACAAGGATTACGCATCCAAGCAGACTTTCGATAAGGCTGTGCGTGATGCTATCCCAGGCTGTCAGTACATGCCCGAAGGCGCAAACGTACTATTCCGTGACATGGAAGAGTATTACACTTATCGGGCAAACTTGATTCTGCTGGAAGGCAAATCCATCGGTTGGTATGAACCGGATGGCAAGACCGCCCGTATCAAAGCCATCTATACCCTCGCTGATATGGGCCTGTCCGCAGTCGCCTAATGTGTCCGTGGGGCCGCGTGGGTCCACGCGGCTCTCTTTCAAAATAGCCGCAGATATCAGTGCTCATATTTGGATGTTTGAAGAAATAGTAAAAATACCTGCTTTCTAAACGCTGCTATTGACATTACTGTTATACTGATACGTCATATATAATCATCAGCTGCAACGGCCTTGACATGGTAGTATATATATGCTACTTTAATATCAATCTTCCCCGTCGTTCACTTCGGTGAACTGGCGGGGTTTGTTTTTTATGGTTGAAAGGGCAGAACGGTTTACACTCTTCATTGATGCGCAGAACGTTTACAATTCAGCGCGGAAAGCTTTTTTCACTCGCCCTGAATTTCGATCGCAACGGCCCGCAGCGCGGTTTGTGGGGAAATCGATTTAATCCCATTCACATCATGCTCATTACCGGTACGGATGCGATGTCCGGCCGGCGGAGC
>JBEKCL010000091.1:0-12630 GCA_050014895.1 Dehalococcoidia bacterium | reverse complement strand
AACCTGACTGCCAACCAGAAATTCAGCCTGCAGGTCAAGCCGGCTATGGGTTCCACTATCACGGTCCAGAGGACCTTGCCCCCGGCCATCGGGCCGGTGATGGACCTGGACCTGATGACGAGCTTTGGCGGCGGCGGTTCCGGCGGCGGGAATACCCCCGGGAGCCTGGAGCTCTATCCCGGGATGAATCCTGACGTATCCTACATCTCAGGCGCAGTGTATGATCTCTCATTCCCGTTACACAATAATTCTACAAATCCAATCGATATGACTCCCAACTCCGGCGCTACATTGGGCCAGAATACAACCATCATCAGCCTGAATGTTGATGGCATCAACTTCAATAATGTGCAATGGGATGGTACCAGCAATCCTCTGGTAGCCGGCGGGCGGTGTGACGTCGATACGCACATTATCCTGCATGCCAATGATACGATCACCGTGAGTATTACTCCACAGGGAGGGTCCACCTGCACTTTTTCAAGGACCATCCCTGCTATCCCTCCTTCAGGCAGCGGGGTAATATTAATGCCTTAATCCGGGAACCAACTAATGGACCACTGCAGCCCCATTTCATCGACATTTCCACTGGACTAACCTTGTTTCTCAAGGGCTGCAGAAAGCGGCAGAGCAAAATAAACAGGAAACGATTCACAAAGAAGCCGGATTTCCCATATCCAGTTTCTTTTCTTATTCTTTGACAGGCCGAGCCAATTGCGCTTAAATCGACCTTATCCAATCCAGGGAGGTTTTAACATGGAAAAGAATGCCATGAAATTCGATTTCCTATCTGCAGCGGGACCCTATTCGCATGTTGTAGAGGCCGGGGACTTCTATTTCTTCTCCGGCATGCTGCCGATCAACCTTGAGAAAAACATACGGGAAATGAAGGACGCCAGGAAGGCCACGGAAGTATGCCTGTCCAATATCAAAGCGGCGTTGGAGAAGTTAGGCGGAAACATGGAAAAAGTCGTCAAAGTCACGGTTTACCTTCAGGATATGAACTCCTTCAACGACATGAATGAAGTCTTCAAAACCTATTTCCCGTCAAATCCGCCCGCCCGCGCCTGCGTCGCCGTTAAGGCCATCCCCGGGGACTTCCCCGTGGAAATTGAGGTAGTGGCGTTAAGGTGAAAAATCTTAATACTAAGAAAGATATTTGGCGTGAACTGTTCCTTACAAGTGGTGTTGTTTTAGCAATACTGATACGATAAAATACTGGAAACTTCGTAAAAAGCGTTAGAAGCCCTGATACTTGAGGTAAACTTATGAGCGATGAGATTGAATTTGTCCCTGAATATCACGTGAAAAGATGGGTCAGCTATCTTGATTTGCTAGGGTTTACTGAGTTAACTCGCACTAGAGGAATCTTCGATATCTTTTTATACTATACTCGAGCCATTGAACAGTTCACTGAAGAGTACGGCATTAAGCACATTATTGATAAAACATGGTTTTCTGATACGTTTCTCTTGTATACACCAGACGATTCAGCAGACTCTTTCAAGGTTATTGAAACTACAACTCGATGGTTCATTTACTTTCTGATTTGTGACAGTGAAGCTAAGCCAGTTCGAGGTGCTATGTCGTGTGATGATTTATATGCAGATAAAGACCGAAATATATTTTTCGGAAAAGCGCTTGTTGAAGCATACCATTATGGGGAAAATCAGGATTGGATCGGTTATGTTCTGTCTCCATCAGCCATTAAACAAATGGATAAAGTAGGTCTACCAGCAAGCGAAAGATCCGACTACGCATATTGGGATATCCCGTATAAGCTCTGCGACAAAGAGCTTCAAAAGCGCTTGCCAGCTTGCATAATAGGTGATTGGACAGAGGAAAATGGGAAGAATCCCTGCTTGGATAAGTTAGAAAACGTGAAAATTCAGCAGACCGACCCTAGGATTATTGTAAAGTATACAAACACAATTAGTTTTCTGAAGGCAAACACAAGGTGGTAAGTGAAATAGCCGATGCCCGGTTCAAACTTTAGAAGTAATGGGAACGCGTGGAATATTGAGCGAGTCTGGCAGAATTTCCAGATTTGTAGGTGCACTTAAGTTTAAGAATATGTTCACATAAGTGTGTACACGGTGCATAATCTGAGCCAACATAATTGAATTTGGTGGAGGCCTGAATTGAGGGATTCCAAGAAATCTAAATGGAAAATTAGCCCCGCAGAAATATGTGGACAGTATTACGAGTCCCAAATATTCAGTACTGCACCCATGAATGAAGCATCAGCAACGTACTTCTTTGCCCTTGCAACAAGTACTATCGGCGTTCTTGATAGTGCTTTCAATAAGATCGACAATGTCACCTTGTTCAACGAAGTGCTTGCGTTGAATATCGAGCTATTTGGCCTGGCATGGCTCAATTATAATTATGAGTATGAGATATATAAGCAATACTCGAAACCCGAGCTTCTATTTGCAGGAGAGATTAATTCGACGAAGCCATACCTAATAAATAGAGGCGAGAAAAGCATCTGGGATACAATGCAATTCTATAATACGGTAATATCGAAGACTTATACCGAAGAGAGAACCTTTGATAATTGGGGAATGTTGAGAGACATCCCCATAGCCATTGATAGAGACACTAACAGCGAAGCCCGTAATAAAGCGGCAACTGACCAATTGATCTCTAATTTTAAGCTATTTGAAAAACATACTTTAGATGATGAATGCAAAGGTCGCCTTTCCCTTCGTTTTATGTTTGTTCCTTACAATATGTATACAATTACCAGGTTGCTTCAAAATCTAAGTTTAAGTCTGACAAAGCGATTAGGATGGGAACCAACTCAAGTCGGCCTTCTTGCCATTCAACTCTTTATAGCCGGGCTACATCAGAATGCTGTGAGCTATCTTGATGTTGTATCGGACTTGGGGTCATATGAGGAGTTTAAGAAAGTCAGAAACAAGCAGATTTCATGGTTGAAGTCAGTTGCGAATGCGTATCAAGCTCGCGAGCAAAGCAAATAGGAACAGCGTCTTACATATTTTTTCCAATTCCCTCTTTAACAACTGTCCCCCTTTATCCATACCCTACCACCTGCCCAATCCCTTGCATCCTTTAATGGTAAATGCTAACTGCACATGGAGATTAATATACATCTCACGATGACTCTGCTTGCGTTAGCGTTTTAGCAATCATCCCGGCCTCTTTCACACCCACTCCATTCTTCACCGGCTTACCTTCAAAGGCGGTTTCGGCGAGTTCCGGGCTGTAGTTGAGAACGCCGAATATCTTTACATTCCGTTTTTCCAGTTCTTGTTTAGTGCGGGTTGCCATAGCTTCAGAAGAGACCTTATTGAGGATGGCGCCCACACGGCCTATGCCCATGCCCTGCGCCATCTGGACAATTCGTTCAGCTACAACGATGGACTCGAAGGATGGCTCAACCACGATGAGTATGGTGTCGGCCTGACGTTCCACACCACGGCCGAAGCTCTCTACACCCGCTTCCATGTCCAATATAAGCACCTCGCCGTCTTTCAATTGGAGTTTTTCGACTATCTCACGGGCAGCCTCGGCCAGTGAACAGCCGCAACCCTGGAAGGGGTCAATTATCTTGCCGACCATCATAAACCTCACGCCGTCCAGATCGGATACGTATTCCGGGGGGATGGCGTCCATGAAGAACTTCTCACGATTGGATAACAGGCCTTCCGGCACTTTACCGGAAGTATCAGGCCTGGTGAATAATTCTGCCAGCGCCATGGGTTGGACGCTCACACCTAGCATCCTGCCCAGGCCGGGATTGGACTCGTCGGCATCGATCACGACAGGTTTATAACCGGCTTCCTTCAAGGCAGCAGTCAGAAGGGTCACGGCGGTTGTCTTTCCGGACCCGCCCTTGCCGCAAACAGCAATCTTACTTACGGTGGATGTTCGGGCAGTATGCTCCCTCATAAATTCCCTGAGCTTCTTTGAGGCTTCCACTTTTTCCTCCGAAGTTTTGGCATAGCACAACCCGCAGTCGATGCAGTCATCACCGTCATAATAAGCGGCGCCTAGAGGACAATGGAATAGCCCCATTTAAAAATATTATCTCCGGTATAAGTATAGAATTAATATTAATAGATGCTGAGAGTCTCCGGCACATGTTCAATGGGACGTACCAGCTTCATCGTCCTGGCGCCGGACTTGCAGGTGATATTGCAGCTCCCGCATCCCCTGCATATCTCCGGATCGCAGAAAGCCTTCTCCCCTTCGATCCCTTCGTACTTTTTCATGGAGTTGGCCTGGAACTGGCACCTTTCCACGCATACCTTGCAGCCTTTGCACTTTTTGGGGTCGACCTGCGAGATAAAGCGGCTCTTTTGCGCCACCCTGATAGCCAGACAGCAGCAGTAATGGCAATTACATAGTAGCTGGGCTACTTCACGCTGGTTGACGGTAACATGCACCGTGGGCTGCTTGTCGAATTTCTCGATGATCGATATGGCTTCGTCAGCCGAAATCTTCCTGCCCGTCCCCCTGTCCAGGTTATATTCAGCGGTGCGGTCCAGGGTGATACAGGACTCAGGCGGCACGCCGCACCAGCGATCAGTATGAGATGCCTTGCAACCGCAACGCATCAGGACAATCAGGTTGCGGGATTTCAGTATGGCATGGGCATCTTCAAACGGCTGCACCCCCTGCACGTCTTTGATGGAAGCCCAGCGCGGGACTATCCTGAATTCGCCGGGACGACCGGTAGGGAGGTCAGCAGGAGAAGGCTTGACCATCTGCCCCTCGATAGAACCCCACAGGTCATAATAAATCCGGCCCAGGCTTTCATCATAATTCGGGTTTCCCAGAGCGGCGTCGTGTAACTGCAAATAGGTGCGCGCCATGGCAGGTCCTTTCTTGGTTGGAAACAACAGGCCTTTCTCGTATAGCTCACGGATATGCCTTTTGACCACGGCCTTGTCGATGCCCAGCTTGCTGGCAAAGGCATCAGATACTTCCAGCGACCGCCCGGACGTGGCCGGAAAATCAGGATCGGGTAATGCCGCTACAATCCTGGCCTGCTCGGCATTGGCGAGGCGGGCTATGATCCTGGGCATGATCTGCTTATCGCCGGGGAAAAGCTTGTTGGCCAGTTCAAAGTAGATCGGCTCTATAGGGAATTTGTTCTCTTCGATACGGGCCTTTAGCTTTGCATATACTTCCTTTGGGTCTAAGGGTTTGGTCACTGGCAGCCTCCTTTCATATGAGTATGTTTGTTAGATGGATACAGTATATTTCATTAAATATTAATTTCCAAGGAACCCTCACCTTGACCCTCTCCCTTTGACAAAGGGAGAGGGGAAACTATTTATAAGAGGGGCTAAAGCCCCTCTTCAACGCCCTCATGACGAATGGGCCAGTCTTTGAAAATTCGTGCTGCATGACGTTAGGTACGAGACGCGACGCCCCCTTGACGAACGGGTCAATTTGTTAAAATTCATGCCGCATGACGTTAAGTACAACGAGAAATGCCCCCATGACGAACCGGGCTGACGTTGAAAATTCGTGCTGCATGACGTTAGGTACGAGACGCGACGCCCCCTTGACGAACGGGTCAATTTGTTAAAATTCATGCCGCATGACGTTAAGTACAATGAGAAATGCCCCCATGACGAACCGGGCAGTATTTCAAAGACCAGGTCGCAGGACGTTGGGTACGAGGCACCGCGATTCATACCAGTATCGTGACTAAATTTGGGCGGGTTTAAAAACCCGCACCCTACGAGGTTTCGTTTCGTAGGGGCGTACCTGAAACTATGTCATTGCGAGGCCACGCAGTGGCCGTGGCAATCTACTGCATGGTTTTACTGCAATCCAGGAGATCACCACGTCGCTCCGCTCCTCGTGATGACATGCTCCACTGGGCGGGTTTAAAAACCCGCACCCTACGAGTTTCCCCATGCCGAGCAGGGCTGATGTTGAATATTCATGCCGCATGACGTTAAGTACGATGAGAAATGCCCCCATGACGAACGGGGCAATTTATTAAAATCCATGCCGCATGATGGATATTCTTCATTTAGTATTGAAATAGTCATACCACATATCAGCATCCATGAGTGGGAATTCGTTCATATAAACGTCCTTATCACCCTGGATCACTCCCATTGAGCAGGGAGAACCACATACAATAGGCGCCCCATAAGTCTTGGCACCTGAGAATGTATACCGGCCCACCATGGTATCGAAAGTACCGCCCTTGAAAGTCTTCATCATTACATCCGGATCGGTAGTCCCGGCACGCTGAGCACACTCAAAATACTGGGAAAGCTCGGTGATAACTGCGGAGAAAGGTCCCCAGTCTACCAGGGGTTTACCGTATTTCTGCTGATACCTGTCACTGATCCTCTGCGTCATGTCCAGATACTTCGGGGCCACTGTAACCTTTTTCAGTTCCAGCGGGTTAATACGGTTACCCATAATGCCCTGCGCCGCATCCTTGCCGCAAATGCCGAAGAAGGTATCAATCATATTGTCAGAAGTTTGAGCAATCGGCCATTTATATCCCATTCCCCACCTTTGTTTAGCTATGAGCGCCACTTCAAGTATAGTGCCGCCGACAAAAATAACCTGAGAGCCCTGTTCCTGCATTTTCTGCAGGTATGGTGTGAAGTTGGATGTCCCAACCGGGTAATAAACCCGGACGCTTTTAATTCCAAATTCTTTCTCTAATCTCTTATCAACAGTATCAAAAGCGGCCTCCGCCATGCGCCGGTCATCTATGGTCCCGGTCCACGCCAGCACGTGCAGGTCGGGGTGGGCTTGCATCACAGCGATAGCCTGGTTCAAAGTGATCTCACCGGTGGGAGTACCGAAAACAACATAGGGATCAGTCTGTGGACTGTATATCGCGCCACCGGTCCTGGAGATCAGGATAACTTTCTCGGCATTTGTTACGGGGCTGAGCGCCGAAAATCCGGGACCGATATAACCGACGATAGCCAGGACACCATCATCATAGATAAGCTTCCTGGCCGCCGCCGCAGCCGGCGCAGGGGCGAATTGGTCATCGCCCCACATAAGGGCAACTTTATACCAATCATTACCGATCTTAATGCCGCCGTCTTCATTGAGCAGTTCTATATATACGTCGGTTACAACCCTACCCCTCTCTCCGTACATGGCAGCCGGCCCACTAAATGGCATGATACAACCCAGTTTCAGCACCTTTTCCGGTATGGGGGCCTGGACCGCCGTACTACAGCCCGATATTACTGTGAATAGCAGAATAAAAACAAGTACAGCTACAGGTATATGGAACCTTCCCTCACTCATTGTCTACACCTCCCCAGGATTACAAATCCATCACCCTAATATTACAACACAGTGAATACTGCAGCTATGTAAAGTATGTACTGAGTACTATGGGTTTACGTAGAATGAAGACTCAGCAACGAGATTTGGATCAAATGCCTTCTTAATTTTCTTTTCGTATTCCAGAAAATCCAGGCAGTATGGGGCGGCGGCCTTTTCACTGGCTTCATTAAAGCTTAAACAGCCCTCGGCTCCTCCAACCGCCAATCTCCATTGCGGCAGTTTGATGTCTGCATCAGCCAGTATCTGCCGTACAGCTTTGATCGATTCAGGGTCAAACTGGTCGTAGTTGACCACGCTTTCAGTATGTGCCCAGTTTTCCCCAATAGCAGCAAACCAGGGGCTTTCACCAGCGTCAAGAATCTTACCTTCCGCCGCATATTTTGCATAGAGCTCTTCAGCGGTCCGTTGAGCAAGCAGCTTGGCAGAGTCCCAGCTCTCCTGGTTGACAGATGCCGTGAGAAAACCTGTGGAAACGTTAAAAACACGCTGCTGACCCTGCCCTGAAACCATAATACGAAAAGCCGGACCCATGATGCTTGGATCAAGCGGGAAGTTCATCCCGCCAGTCCTGTCCATGATCGCTTGCAAAAGACGATTCCTGTACTGCATCTCGCCGGGTGAACCTGCATCCAATACGAGTATGACAAGGTACTTCAGCAGTTCCGCGTTCTCCGGCGGGGACGCCTTGACCATCTCCCAGAAATCGTCCATAGATGGAGTTGCCAGGATTGCCAGCATTGAGGCCGGGCTCCTTTGCATACTGAATGCCATGGCTTCTTCAGTCACCAGATAGAAAAAATCAGTCAACCGGTCGCGATCCGGGAATGCAACCGTGTATATCTGGAAATTCTCCGGTATGTCATATGTATATACATTAGGTTTACCGCTAACCTTTAATACCTGAGGGCCATACCAGGGTTGAAGCTTAACGGCTACCGTCGTAATAACACCGATGCCGCCCGTGGCTCCACCGTAACCACGCATCACCCCTCTCAAACTGGGACCAGGGCCATCACCGCTGAACCAACCTGATCCGGTCCCCAGGGAACCGAGACGAAGAATTTCCCCGTCCGGCAATACCCACTCTACGCCCAGAGGCACACGTCCGCCGAAATCACTGCTTATGCTCGTATTGCCGCAGCCGAAGTTGGAAGTCGCACTGGCAAGAATACCGCCGCTGGGGCCACAACCAATAGTGTGGGGCCTCAAACCTATTTTCATGGTTTCGGTGAATAGGTGCTGCATCGAGACATATGACTCGACCACGGCATACTTATTCTTAGCGTTAATTTCCACGATCCGGTTCATGCGCCGCATATCAAGGGGAAGAAAGCTTTCATTGGAAGATAGAGCCGGGCAGCTCCAGCCGGATGAATGCGCCCTGAACTTTATATTAAAACGGTTACAGACCTTTACAATGCCCTGTACTTCAGCAGTGCTACCAGGAAGCACAACAGCGGGAGGCCGCGCAGTATATTTATCGTCAAACAGAGCTTCATTAGACCAGATGAAGCAATACCCGTCCATAATAGCAGGTTCCTCGGAGATATTCTCAGTCCCAACTATGTCTTCAAGCGCCCTGTAAGCATCCCTGGATAAACTCATCTAACTACCCCCGAATTATATTTATCTCCAATCGCCTGCAACATTATTAAAGACCCTTCATACCGCCCGTTATTATACGGTCCGCCTTGGGACAGTGGAACACTGTGTAATAATAAAACCGGCGATAATAATAATCAATTCATAGTGAAAATCCCCCTGCTTTGACAAAACGTTCGCAGCAAATATATCATAGCTTCGATATCCAAAGTGGCGGTACCGTCTATCTGATAATAGACCTACAGCCACTCAGCAATAAAGGAGCCCTTCCAAAATGAAGAGTATATTATTGGGACACGTACCTGCCTACAGGGGCTTAATGCATCTTGTATTCCCTGTTTTGTGCATAGTACTGTTTGTATCTATCGGCTTCGGTTGCAGCAATGCGGCCGATACTGCGGCAAGCCCCCAATTTGTAGCAACCCATATCTATTGCGGGAGGAACATCCCCGCAGGGGGAGAGGTATCCGAGGAGCAGTTTGCAGCGTTCCTTGAAACCGATGTAACCCCCGCCTTCCCCGCCGGGCTGACCGCCTATGATACCTATGGACAGATGAAGACCAGCGAAGGCATGATCGTGAAGCAGAAGACGAAAGTATTGCTGCTGGTCCACGACAATTCGCAGGCTAGCCTCGATGCTATCCACAAGATAGTTGCCGCTTACAGGAGCAAGTTTGGGAATCCCCAGGTTATGGTGATGACAGCGCCGGTAACTCCGGAATTTTATAGTAACTAGGGCCGTTAATGCCCTTTTTCCCACACCCTGACCCTCTCCCAGGAGAGGGTATTTATTTTCTAAGAGGGGCTAAAGCCCCTCTTCAACGCTCCCATGACGGACAGGCCAATCTTTGAAAATTCATGAAGCATGACGTTAGGTACGAGGCGCAACGATTTGAAAACCCTTACCCTACGAGTTTTCGTTTCGTAGGGGCATACCTGTAACTATGTCGTTGCGAGGCCACGCAGTGGCCGTGGCAATCTACTGCATGGTGTTGCTGCAAACCAGGAGATCACCACGTCGCTCCGCTCCTCGTGATGACATGCGCCACCGGGCGGGTTTGAAAACCCGCACCCTACGAGTTTTCGTTTCGTATGGGCGTACCTTCAGGTACGCCCGTAATTCTGCATTGGATAATGCCGGTTTTTATCAATGATCCGGGCGGGTTTCAAAACCTGCCCCTACAATAAAATGTTCCTACGACGTGGGACCGTACGCACTCAATCGTACTCTTGACATATCTTTCTCGTACTGCTATTGTATACCGCGTTGTATACATCATAGTATACTTCATGAAACTCAATGCAATGGTAAAAAAGACTACGAACGCTGACAAATTAAGGCTGAATTCAGTAGCGTCTGCCAGGGAAGCTATCGAGGGATATATACTCAGCGGGCAACTACGCCCCGATCAACGATTGATCGAATCAGAGTTAGCCGAGAAACTTGGGCTGAGCAGGACGCCCATCAGGGAAGCGCTGGTGCATCTGGAGATGAAAGGCTATTTGACCAAACTGCAATACGGCGGCTACGTGGTCGCCTATTATACGTCTGCTGATATGCAGGATATCTGCGAGATACGCGAGGCGGTGGAGACACTGGCCATCAAGCTGGCATGCGAACGGGCAACACAGGCCCAGATCGATAAGGCGGCAGAATACCTGGCTAATTTCACCAGAGCCATAGACGATCCCCGCCCGGATGATGAGCACTGGAATAGCCTGTTTCATGAAGAGCTGTACAACGCATCGGGCAATAAGCAATTGATTGCCAACATCCAGAACCTGCGGGACGTGGTGCGGCTGAAGTATATAAGCCCCCGATTCGGCCGCGACGTTATGCTGGGGTTTGCCAGGGAACATGCCAAAATCCTGGAAGCCCTTCAACAGCGGGACAAGCGCAAGGCGGAAAAGGCAGTGCAGAAACACCTCCAGTCGGTATGCAAGATCTATATTAAGTTCCTATAGAGCACAGAACATTAACCCCCTGAAATACCAGGTGAAGCGAAAAAGAAGGTTATAAATAAAATTTAATTATCAGGAGGGCGTGCATGACAGAGCAATTTTACGTAGGATATTTCGACGATCTTCACCCGGACCCTTCAGTCAATTTCGAGTTAAACCGCTGGATAAACTACCTGGGCGACAGTGCCCTTGAGGATTTTCGCCCCATCCTACCCAGATTGAAAGACTTCCAGTCCTACCAGCAGGAATTTTATGCCCTGGCAGAGAAAGCCCTGGCCGAGGGCCGAAAGATCAATGCCGCGTTCTATTTCCGCTCTGCCGAGTTTTATATGAAGGAAAGCGACCCGGACAAAAAGCCCACCCGACAGAAATTTTTAGACCTGGTACGCGAGCATTACGGCATCAAGAACAGCCAATATTTCTCCATACCTTACGACGACGGCACACAGAAGGGCATGTTGCCCGCCTATCGCCTGACCCCCACCAAACCGAAGGGCACTATAGTGATGTTCGGCGGGGCGGACAGCTACATTGAAGAGTTCCTGCCCATCAATCTTGTCCTGAAGGACGCTGGCTACGATGTCGTCTGTTTCGAAGGTCCTGGACAGGGCGGAGCTTTGATAGACTCCAAATTGAGGCTGACGAAAGACTGGCATAAGCCAGTGAAAACGGTGCTGGACTATTTCAAGCTAAATAATGTGACGCTCTGGGGTATATCGCTGGGTGGAATGCTGGTGCTGCGCGCAGCGGCCTTCGAATCACGCGTATCGCAGGTGGTGTGCGACGATATCAGCTTCAGTTCGTTCGATGCGTTTCTGAGCAAACAAAAGCCCACCGGGCGATCAATAACACGGTTCCTTATGAATATAAAGGCCTCCGGGTTGATTAACGCTGCTATGAAGAAAGCAATGCGTGAGAGTATGACCATGGACTGGGCAATAAGTCAGTTCAGCTATATCATAGGCGCAAAGAGCCCCTACGATCTGATTGATAAGGTCAGGTCGTTACAAACCGGGGATATTTCACATCTGATCACACAGGACGTGCTGCTAATGGCAGGCACCGAGGACACCATGGTACCGCTCGATCAATTCTACAGGCAGATAGAAGCATTGAAGAACGTACGGTCGCTGACAGCCAGGATGTTCACCAGAGCAGAACACGCTCAGAACCACTGCCAGATCGGCAACCTTAATTTACAGCTGGACTTTGTGATAAATTGGCTCGATAATACGAAAACAAGCATCGGATAGACGAGCCTTTTCGTTTCGCATAATGTTAGGTACGGTTTTTGCACCCATGTCGTCGAATCCAATCCGATGCAGTGGCCGTGGCAATCTACTGCATGGTGTTATTGCGATCCAGGATATCACTCCGTAGCTTCGCTCCTCGTGATGACATACTCCACCGGGCGGGTTTAAA
The DNA here is from genome assembly GCA_050014895.1 of Dehalococcoidia bacterium. Lineage (GTDB taxonomy): Bacteria > Chloroflexota > Dehalococcoidia > GIF9 > UBA5629 > JAFGLP01. The sequence goes on along the minus strand of JBEKCL010000091.1, from coordinate 327 downwards.
AACCCGCACCCTACGAGTTTTGTCTCAGTGACGGGTGGATATCGTTGTATAGCGCAGGAGATTGCCACGGGCCTGCGGCCCTCGCAATGACATTTCTTTCCCCGGAGGGTCTGAAGACCCGCACCCTACGAGGTGATGAAGGTCTAGCTGAATTCGCAGCCTTTGAGCAGGGCTGCTTTATTCAACTCAAGTTGAGCCTTTTTCTTAGACATCATCTGGTTCAGTACCTTGATGATGCTGGAGGTGGTCACTACGGGAGCATTGGCAAGAATTGCGCCGAGGGCGGGATAGAGATTTCCTCTGGCCGCAGGCGCTGCGGAACCTTGG
>JBEKCL010000090.1:0-12692 GCA_050014895.1 Dehalococcoidia bacterium | reverse complement strand
TTGTCTTTGCCGCGCATCTCGACTCCAAGACGGATTTCTGGGACCATATTCAGCGTGCCAGGGTTTATAGCCTCATTCCTATAGCGGTGGTCCTTGGCCTCATTCTCGCCATTTTTACATTATTTTCGAGTAAATATGCGTCGCTTGAGAATAAAGCCGTAACGTCAGTGGTACTCACGCTCGCAGGCATAGTAGTGGTCTACTGGGGCCTTGTCTTTGTCGGGTTTGGCGGATATATCTTCATGCCGCCCAACCGCCAGAGCTACGGATCTGTGGACGACGGCGCTTCAGTGGCTACCCTGCTGGCAGTGTCCAAGGATATCCATGACGGAAAGGTGGCCCTCGGCAATAGTCGGGTTACCATCCTTCTCACTTCGGGCGAGGAAACGAACTTGCAGGGCGCCGATGCGTACGTAAAAGCGCTATTTTATAAAGGAGCAAGACCCGATCTTCCAATAAGCCTCGTCAACCTGGAGCTGGTTGGCCAGAACGGACCGATGATCTACTGGAAAAAGGACGGTGAATTTTTAATATTTTATAATGCCGATGCAGGACTCATTACCCGGGTTGGCGAAGCATGGAAGGCTGAATCGGGAAAGGATCTCGAGCCGGGTCAAATGTATACCACCGACGACGCACAACGCTTTATGGCGGCCGATATCCCTGCGGTCACGATCAGCAACTCGGGTGAACCGGGGCTTGGCGTTACAGGCTTCCACAGTACCGCGGATAATCCCGCACGCGTCAACGTCGATAACCTGAAATTGATGGTCAGGGTATTGGAACGCTATATCGAATCATATTAGCCGCTATTGTGATAATAATGTAGTCGATTTCTGGAGTACCTCCGAGATAGTCTCGGCCCGCAGAGCACATACTAATTCAGCATTTCTAACACGCCAATCTAGACTTTTAACCTGGTCAGATAAGATTGCCCCTGCGACCGGCAATCCTTCAGGGAGAAGCACCTCGAATGGATAGCCCTTGATCTGGCTGGTAACAGGACAAAGTATGGCCAGTCCTGTCTTGCTGTTATAATTTCCAGGTGATAGCACCACTGCAGACCGTCGTCCAGCCTGTTCGTGTCCTGATTGCGGATTTAAGGTAATCCACACTATATCACCGCATTGAGGAACGTAATCCTGGGGGCTTACCACGTTTCGTTCCCTGTAGCAGGGCCGGTCTCAATCCCATGATGCAGATTCTCTTTGGTTACCTTAGCCAGGAGTTGTTTTAGAGTCGGCTTGGGTTGAGCTATAGGAGTTATTACGAGTTTTCCTTCTGCAAGCGATACTTCAACAGAAGTTTCTCTCTGTAGTCCTGCTTCGCTAGCGAAAGATTTAGGGATACGCAACGCAAGGCTATTACCCCATTTCTGGATACGAGCTCTCATTTCAAACCTCCAAAAAGTATCTACATTGAGGATACATTTTCTTCGGATAGTTGTCAATTGAATGAATGGGAGCCCATTTTTCAATGGGGCTTTAGCCACTCCTCAATGCGCCCAGCCAGTTGACAAAAAGTTGACAATGAAATATATTCCAGTTTACAATGAGTTGACAATATGATCACCAGAGAAAAAATAATTGAGCTGGCTAGGCAAAACGGTAAAGTCTTTGCCTCTGAGTTATCGGCGCAATTTGCTGTTTCCAGGCAATACCTTAACCGCTTGATAAATGAACTTTTAGCAGCGGGTAAACTGGTTAAAGTTGGGGGAACGAGATATGCCTATTATGTGCTTCCTGAATATGCGAAGCAACACTCGGAAATCCTACCGCTGCAATACATAAAGACATTTAAAAACACCTCAATTGAAGAACATATAATTCTTGATAGGATAGAGCAAGAGTATCCTCCTATGAGAAAGCTTTCCGCAAATATACGAAGTATATTTGCCTATGCTTTTTCCGAGATGTTGAATAATGCGATTGAACATTCACAATCAAAAAATATACATATAGAAGTTTCCGTACAAAACAAAATAGTATCATTTATCGTAGAAGATTTCGGTATCGGTGTCTTTAAAAACGTTATGAGGCAAAGAAACCTGAAATCAGATCTTGAAGCCATACAGGACCTTTTGAAGGGGAAGACAACCACGATGCCAAAATCTCACTCCGGAGAAGGAATTTTCTTCACATCAAAGGTCGGCGATTTATTTATTTTAGATAGTTTCGGATATCGGCTTATCATAGATAATAAATTGCCGGATGTGTTTATCGAGAAGACTGAAAAAATAAAAAGGGGAACAAGGGTGACATTTAAATTGAGTGCATCATCGGCACTGCACCTCAACGATGTCTTTAAAAAATATACGAATATCGGCGCGGGAAAAGACTACGGTTTTGATAAAACAGATGTGAGAATCAAACTCTATACAATTGCAGGGGTATATATTTCCCGCTCCCAGGCGCGGCGTGTTCTCGCAGGATTAGAAAAATTCAAAGTGATTCTCTTTGATTTTGATAAAGTTTCCGTCGTTGGGCAGGCATTCGCCGATGAGATATTCAGGGTCTTCCACCATAAATACCCGGATATCAGGCTGGAAACAGACCATATGAACGAGAGCGTTATATTTATGGTCGAACGTGCAAAGATAGAGTCTGAAGGGTGAAGTAGGGTTGCTCTCTTTGCAATGGCACTGGCAGGTTTGAATATATGTCCCTGATGGGACGGGATTATTTCATCGCCTTGATCACCGCATCCGCCACCTGCGACATACCTACGCTCGGCTCATTACGGTCTTTGCGCAGGTCATAGGTAGTGTTTATTGCTGTCCTTTATGGACTGTGTGAGGGACATGATCATTACATAGATATCGGGCAAGCTAATGAGACTTCCAGTTATGACTTGCTAATTATGGAATCCTATGTTACGCTTTTGCCTATAAGGTATCAGTGTTCTCTTAGTATGAGGTGATATATGCGCAGCAAGACAAAAAAAGCAACATTCAACCTTCATACCGACGTTCTTGATGCAATCGATGAGGTGGTTGCACAAGGGATGATGGTGAGCAAGAATGCCCTTGTGGAGCAGGCGATAATCAAGGAATTGAAAGAGATACGCAGACAGTCAAGGCAGGCTAGGTGGAAGGAGGGGGCAGCCGATCCCCTGTTAATCAAGGATGTTGCAGAAACGGAAGATATTTATAAGACCGCTGATGCCGAATCAGCCCGGGGAATCCGGTAATGCCTGTTTACCAGTGGGCCGTCATGGAAGCCAATCTCGATCCGGTAACTGGGGCCGAGCAAAAAGGCATCAGGCCGGTGATCATAGTTAGCAACGAGGAATTCAATCAGGCCATGCCAAACGTCACTGTGTTGCCACTGACTTCCACTCAGCGCAGCCTGTATCCTTCGGAGGTACTGCTGCCGGAAAGTAAGGCCGGGCAACCATCACAGTCCATTATTATGGCCCATCAGATAAGGACTATCTCAAAGAGGCGCCTGGGCAGATTATTAGGCCATCTGGATGATAGCGGTCTGCGCAATGCGGTGCGTGAGGCCATCCGGGAACACCTGGATATCGATTGATGTGATATTGCTATGGAAGACATCGCCCGGTATTTCCACACTTGTCATCTTGCTTGGGAAGCGCTCGTCTTTTAGCAGGCTGATTAATTAACAGGTATGTCCATTGCGAGGAACCGCAGGTGACGTGGCAATCTAATGCACGATATAAATGCAAGCCGACAGATCGCCAAATCGCTTCGATCCCCCTGATAACATGATAAAAAGTCAGTTGCTCTGAAGCTTATTTCTTCAGCTTCTCAATTATCGCATCCGCCACCTGCGAGGTACCCACGCTCGATTCGTTGCGGTCCTTGCGCAGGTCATAGGTAACGTTCTTGCCTTCTTTAATGACGGCGGCAATGGCATTTTCCATCCTGTCGGCGGCGCCTGTCTCTCCCAGGTACCTGAGCATCAGGACAGCGGATAGCATCTCTGCCATCGGGCTGACCTTGTTTAACCCGGTGTACTTGGGGGCGCTGCCGTGCGTAGCTTCAAAAACCGCGATCCCTTCGCCGATATTGGCGCCCGGGGCCAGACCCAGCCCGCCAACCAGACCGGCGCACAGGTCGGAAATAATGTCGCCGTAAAGGTTGGGCAGCACCAGCACATCATACATTTCGGGGTTTTTGACCAGGCGCATGCAGAGGGCATCCACCAGTACTTCGTCAAACTCGATATCCGGATATTCTTTGGCCACTTCTCTTGCCGTGTTCAGGAAAAGGCCGTCGCTGAATTTCATAATATTGGCTTTGCTGACCGCCGAGACCTTTTTCCTCTTGTATTTGCGTGCGTATTCGAAGGCGTACTTCACGATGCGGCGTGAGCCGAATTCAGAGATCGTTTTTATGCTGTATCCAGCATCTTTACGCAGCGTGCCCTTGTAGTTCTTTGAGATGAGATTATACAGCTCATCAGCTTCGGGGCTTCCCTTTTCAAACTCGATGCCGATATAAAGGTCCTCTGTATTCTCTCTTACTATTACCAGGTCGACATTCTCGTACCGGGTTGTCACCACGCCCTTGTAGCTTTTACACGGCCTCAGGCAGGCGTAGAGGTCAAGCTCCTTGCGCAGTGCCACGTTGACGCTTCTGAACCCCTTCCCGATGGGTGTCGTAACCGGCCCTTTCAGGGCGACGCCGTTCTTGCGTATCGAGTCGAGTGTGGCAGTGGGCAGGGGGGTGCCGTGTTGGGCAATGGCGGCCTCTCCGACCGTGAAAACGTCCCATTGAAATTTAACGCCCGTCGCTTCCAGCACGCGGACCGTCGCGTCGGTGATCTCGGGACCGATGCCGTCGCCAGGGAGAAGTGTAACTCGATAGCTCATTTATATAACCTCGGAATAAGATAAATCTAGGACAGTTTAAAGTCGCCGTATTTGTTTATATACGGCACCAGCCCGCCTTCATTCAGGATGCTGAGCATGGCGGGTGGTATCTTGGTGAAGCTGTAGGTCTCATTCTTTGTCACGTTCTTGATAGTGCCTGCATTCAGGTCTATTTCAAGTTCGTCGCCGTGATCGATTCTGTCGGTATCGCAGATCAGTACCGGGATGCCCTGGTTAATGGCATTGCGGAAGAAGATGCGGGCAAATGATTTTGCCAGTATGGCGCTGACACCGGACATCTTGATGACTAGGGGGGCATGCTCACGGCTGGATCCGAGGCCGAAATTGGACCCGCCGACGATGAAATCCCCGGGCTTCACCTGTTTAACAAAATCGGGATTGGCATCTTCCATCACGTGCTTGGCCAGTTCCGGTAGGTTGCTGCGCAGATGGGCGTATCTGCCGGCTATGATTAGATCGGTCGAAATGTCATTTCCAAATTTGAACGCTTTCCCTTTCAAAATAAGTTGTGCCATTAGAGGACCTCTCTTGGATCTGAGATTCTTCCCGTGATCGCTGAGGCGGCTGCCGTGGCCGTGCTGGCTAGGTAGATGAATCCTTCGGGGTTGCCCATGCGCCCTTTGAAGTTGCGGTTGGCTGTGGAGATGCACACTTCCTTGTCTCCCAGTATGCCTTGGTGAAGGCCCAGGCAGGATGCGCAGCCCGGGGGCAACACGATTCCTCCGGCTTCAATAATTGTCTTGATGTAACCGGCATCGATTGCCTGTGTCATTATGCTCCTGGATGCGGGACAGACCAGCAGCCGTACCCCTTTGGCGGCTTTTTTATTTTTCAATATCGCCGCCGCTTCCTGCATGTCTTCAATCCGGCCATTGGTGCACGTGCCGATCAGGGCCTGGTTTATCTTAATATCGCCCAGCGTACGTGCAGGGGCTACATTATCCACCGTGTGCGGCTTTGACACCACGGGTTCCAGCTTGGACGCGTCGATCTCAATAGTGCGTTCGTAAACTGCACCGTCGTCCGGCTGCAGGGGACGGTAATTCTGTGCACGGCCGTGGCCCACGAGGAATGCCTTGGTCACGTTGTCGCTGGGAAAAATGCCCACCTTGGCCCCGGCTTCGACCGCCATATTGGCGATGGTCAGCCTTTGTGTCATGGGCATGTTGCGGATGGTTTCGCCATCGAATTCAAGGGCTTTATAGGTAGCGCCGTCCGCGCCGATCATTCCGATCAGGTGAATTATCAGGTCTTTTGCGCTGACGTATTTCTGGAATTTACCGGTAACTAAAATCTTGAAGCTTTCCGGCACCCGGAACCAGGTCTTGCCTAGGGACATGGCAACTGCGATATCGCTGGACCCCATGCCGGTGGCAAATGCCCCCAGTCCTCCCGCGGTAACGGTGTGAGAGTCAGCGCCGACGATTACATCGCCGGGATTTGCCAGGTCTTCCGCTACGATCTGATGGCATACCCCGTTGCCCGCATCGAACAATAGGCAGCCGGTTTCTGCTTGGAACTCCCTCAGGAACATGTGGTCGTTGGAGAGCTGACGGTTGGGGCTGGGACTGGCATGGTCGATGAAGAGCGCCGTTCTCTGCGGCCTGGCCAGTGTCTGCTTCTTGCCGGCTTTGAATTGCCTTACGGTAAGAGGCCCGGTCGTATCCTGTACGAATACCAGGTCGACTGGTGATACAACTATATCGCCGGCCTTTGTGTCAGTTCCCGACTTTTCGCTCAGTATTTTTTCACTTAATGTCTTGCCCATAGTAGTAAAATCTTCCGGTTATGAGATTATATTTCGAACGGTAATTAGGGTAGCATTTTAGCATATTACCGTTCTTTAATACTATTTGGATGAACGTAAAGGCCTGGCAAAATGGTAAAATTGATTTATATTTGGTTGGACATTGAGTAAAACATATGCCTGTTGAAAGCAAACATGGACCTGGCCCCGGTGTGACTCACTGTAAGGACACGTTGTTCCGGTGGGGATCACGCACGTACATAATGGGAATTATCAATCTATCCCCGGATTCCTTTTCCGGTGATGGATTGGCGTCTGCGGAGAATGCTTTGCAGCAGGCGCAGCAAATGATCGCGGAAGGCGCGGATATTATCGATGTGGGTGGTGAATCGACCCGGCCGCAGTCCAAACCGGTGTCCATGGAAGAAGAGATAGCCAGGATAGTGCCGTTTATCAGGGAAGCTGCCAAAGTCCTGCCGGTGCCCATCAGTATAGATACCTATAAATATGAGGTGGCGAGGCAGGCCCTGGACGCAGGCGCCAATATTATCAATGATGTATCCGGGTTAAGGGAAGATCCGGATCTTGTGAAGCTGGCTGCGGAAAGGGATGTTCCAATCATATTGACCAGCAATGAGCGGGGCCATGCCGTGACGAACATTATGAAATCTGTAACCGCCAATTTGAGTAAACTCATACTGACTGCCGAGGAAGCCGGGGTAGCCTGGCGCAATATTATCCTCGACCCGGGGATCGGTTTCGGCAAGACACCGGAACAGAACATTGAAATCATGCGAAGGCTGGATGAATTGAAAGCGCTGAAGCGCCCCATCCTGCTGGGTACGTCGCGGAAATCTTTCATCGGCAAGGTGCTGGGCACTGAGGTTGATGACAGGGTGGAAGGAACGGGCGCTACAGTCGCCATTGGGATAGTTAAGGGGGCCGATATAGTGCGTGTCCATGATGTGCGTTATATGAGCATTATTTGCCGCATGAGCGACGCTATAGTCAGAGGTGTTCAGGGCCGTGACTGAGGTATTCATAGGTTTTGGGTCCAACATGGGTGACAGGCAGGCCTACCTTAATAGCGCTGTCGGGTTGTTGGCGCAGGAATGTGAGATCATACAAGTGTCCTCCATTTTCGAGACAGAGCCGGAGGGATTTACAGACCAGCCCGACTTCCTCAACTGCGTTGTGAAGGGGGAAACCGGGCTGAGACCGCGGGAACTGCTGGACGAGCTGAAGAGTATTGAAAAAACAATGGGGAGGAAACCGTCCTTCCGCAACGCTCCGCGCCCCATCGACCTGGACATCATTTTCTATGGCGATGAAATAGTAAAAGAGGCTGGATTGGAAATACCGCACCCGCGTTTGCAGGAGCGGGCCTTCGTCCTCGTGCCTATGGCGCAAATTGCACCTCAGTTTACTCATCCAACTTTACATAAAACCATGCAGCAATTGCTTAGCGAGATGATGAAGGGCCAACGGGTAGAGAAATGGGGGGAATTGGCCTTGGATCTCAGAAGGAGTTGATATGTATTATATATCGGTAGAAGAAAGCTTCGATGCAGCGCATTTTCTCAGGGAATACGGGGGCAAGTGCGAACGGCTGCACGGACACCGCTTCAAGGTCGTGGTCAAACTGCGGTCGGCTAAACTGAATAAGACCGGGATGGCCTACGATTTTACCGAATTGAAAAAGCAGGTCAATGAAATACTGGGGCCGTACGATCATCAGTGCCTGAATGAAGTGCCGCCGTTTAACCGGATTAATCCCTCATCTGAAAACGTGGCGAAAACGGTATTTGACTGCCTGTTGCCTCTTTTCAAGGGTGATGTAGCGTTGGACAGCGTGGAAGTCTGGGAATCTCCGGGATCGTGTGCTGTCTATAAACCTGAATAATCTAGGCCTGGCTGTTTATGCTGGGTGGGAGCAGGTTGGGGATGCTCTCCTGGATGGGGTAGGAGTGAGCGCACTTGCGGCAAAGGAGCGTCCCGCTGAATATTTCACCGTCTTTCCTCTCGGTAACACTCAGTTCGAGTGGTCCCTTGCATACCGGGCAAACAATGATTTCCATTATAGATTCTTTCATAATCTTATCCCGACGGTTTTAATGCAATTATATCGAGGTCGTTGCGGATTCACATTTTAACATATAATCTCACTGCACGATAGCGGACGGGTGCAGTTGGAACGGGTGGATTCGCAGGTAATGCGAATACAAAAATGGATAGTCTGCCTTTACATGCCGCATGTAATCCAGCCATTCAATGACAAGATGACGGTAAACCCTGGTAATGTCCACCTGGATGTGAGCGGTATCCTGCGGAGGAAGGTTCTCCATCGACGGCCGGGTCTCCAGTTCCTCGGTCAGGTGAAATGCCGAAAGCAGCAGGTCTGTGAACCTTTCATGCTCCAGCAGATTCGGGTTTTCCATTAATACCAGTAAGAAGGCCCGCTTGACTGACAGGAATGACTTCAGGGCGTTCAAGTCTATTTTGTCGAAACGGATATCCTGGTCTTTGGTAGCAAGTGCGCAGGCCCTGGCAAATTCGGGCTCGTTCCATTTCACCGTTACATCGAGGGCTTCGATGATTTTCATCTTCTGGTCGGTGGAGTTCAGAAGGATCGATGCCAGTTCACGCCCGACTTCGGAGAAAAAAGTCCCAACCACCATGTTAAGCTTCTGGATTTTTTCATTAATCTCGCGTCTGGTTAGGATTCGATCTAAAATGATGCCGACCAGCAGTACTTGGATCGGCAGGAAGGCCAGGTCCAGTGCCGTGTAAAACAACAAATCTTTGAGGTTGTTAAAAACTAGGTAATGTACAACGTATGCAACCACCGATATCAATATGAGCACCAGGGCAATCAGGGTCAGTCCGCGGAAATTTTTCATTCTTGAGTCCTCCCCTTTACAGAGACCAGTAGCTTTCCTTATTCTTGAATAGCGGAGAAATGGCCTTGAACTCCGCCGTTCCGGCCTTCTTTAACAATTGGAATATGGCTACTTCTGTTGTGGTAATGACGGCGCCTGCGTCTCTGAGATAGTCCATCGCCGTTTTCCAGTCGTTTTTATAGCGGGAACACACAGTATCGCTTATAACATGCACAAAGTATCCCTGGACAATCATGTCCAGGACTGACTGCAGCACGCAGACATGTGACTCGATACCCGAGATCATTACATATTTCCTGTCGGCCTTTTTGAACATGCTGAGGAACTCCGGGTTTGCATAGCAGCTGAAGTCGGTTTTATCTACGGGTTTATAATCATCCCCCAGCTTGGTTCTAATGCGTTCCACCGTCATGCCCAACCCCTTTTTATACTGTTCGGTGACCAGTATAGGGACGTCCAGGGTATGGCAGGCCGATATCATCAGCCCCACATTTCTCTCGACATTATCGATGACTTCTTTTTTCATGGCGGACGCCAGGTTGGTCTGAAAATCAATCAATACATATACTGAATTTAGCGTCGTAATATCGAACTTGTCCATTTAAACCGTGCCTCCTGGTTCCCGCTAATTAATGATGTCCATGATGATATTACTTGGCGCATTGAAGAACTGTCAAAACTCCTATTTGCCACTGCCTGTTTATTACGATATTATTCTGTATGAGTATCCGGATTGAATGAAATTGTCCCGGTAAGGGTAAACAGGAGGGGATGAAATGAAAGTAGAGCATGTGGCTGGCAGAAATGCAGGCAAGTTGATGTTGTATGCGTTGAGCACCTGTATCTGGTGTCGGAAAACCAAGCAGTTGTTGACGGATCTGGGAATCGAATATGATTACGTCTTTGTGGACCTGCTGACGGGCGCGGATCAAGCCGAAGTTGTGAAAACAGTAACAAAATGGAATCCGGATGGTTCGTTTCCTACCCTTGTATTGAATGATAGTAAATGCATCGTCGGGTTTAAAGAACCTGAGATCAGGCAGGCTTTGAAATAATGCCTGATATTAGTGGTGTTACGCAGGAAGAAGTCGACCGCGCCTATGCTAAATACAAGAAGGATGCGGAAAGCGGCGGCTATAACCTTAATCCGGACATGGAGTTCACCAAAGGCCTGATTAACGGCTTGCTGGTCAATGAGAAAAGGTACGGGTATCAGTCCTGCCCTTGCAGGCTTGCCTCGGGCAATAAGGATGATGACCTGGATATTATTTGCCCGTGTGACTACCGGGACGCAGATGTCGCGGAACGCGGTGCCTGTTATTGTGCCCTGTATGTTTCCAGGCCCGTGCTGGAAGGCACGCAGGAGTTGAAGTCTATTCCTGATAGGCGCAGGCAGCAGACGCTCAGGGAAAAGCTCGCAGAGATAAGCAGCGTGGAAAACCTCAGCGATTTGCCCTATCCCGTGTGGCGCTGCAAGGTGTGCGGTTACCTTTGTGCACGCGACGGCCCTCCGGAAATATGCCCCATCTGTAAAGCTAAAAAGGACAGATTCGAGCGCTTCATATAAAATCTAACCGCTGGAAAGTCCCGGTTACCCTGTGGACCTTTTTGATTAAGAGTCTATTTGCATGCTCACTAACATAAAAACTTCAATAAAGGAACTGCTGAAAAACTATAAATTAAACCGCATTGCATGGCTGCAAAGGCATGGCTCGGTCTACTTCCCGTTTTGGGACATGATATTCAAATATCCCCCCCTGGCACTTTTCAATGCGGTCCTCCGGGCAAAGTCCGGCATCAGTAATACCTGCATTATTCATACCATCGGCGACAGCCATGTTAAGCCTTTCATTTACCAGTGGCCCTTCCATGTTCACCATATTTCTCAGGCAACCGCCTATAACCTTGTAAAAGAAGGTAGTTTTACCAAATCAAGTATGTTCTTGAAGCTGTTCCTGTCTAAAATCAACCCCAAAAGGGACGTTGTTTTACTTGTTTTCGGCGAAATTGATGCCAGGGTCCATATCTATCTGCAGTATGGAAAAAGTGGCAAAACCATTAGTATCGATTTAATAATTGATACTACCGTTGAGCGTTATGGGCAGGCCATTTTGAAGCTAAAAAACGAGGGATTTGCTGTCTGTGTTCATGGCATTCCCCCCGCCGCCAGCAAGGAATTTATAACTGCGCTGCCATTCTCCGGAAGACCCAGGGAACGCAGCGAAATATCACGTAAATTCAACGTGAAGCTGAGGGAATACTGTAACACGATTGGCGTTACCTATGTCGATATACAGTCGATAGCCTCAGATGAGAGCGGCTTCATAAAGAAATATTATCTGGCGGACGAGGTGCACTGCAACCGCCGTATTGTGCCGTTTACTCGCAAAACGATCGTGGAAGCACTTAAAGACAGCAAGAAATTTAAGTAGTTTTGCGACTGGTAGCAGGCTTTCGAGAGACTGCTGCTGGTTTCTCTGCTGTTTCCTGTTTTGTTTGGTCCTTTGGGTCTCTTATCCACCGGATGCCGTTCCAGCTATATAGAATCCTGCCGCATTGAGTGCATATTACCTGAGTTTCCGGGCCAGCGGCCTGCTCACGAGCTCTAACCAATTTTTGACATACCGGGCAATACGTACGTTTAATTACTAATTTCATCCACTAATACTCCCTGTTACTATCTGTATATTGTACTCCTTTTGAGAACGGCAGATATTATTAGTGTAAGCGAATAAGAAATCCCCCGGACTGGACAGCCCGGGGGATTGAGTAAACTGATTGCTTGCGTAAGTTAGTCCTTGATTCCAGCTATTCTCTTTACCAGATCTTTCTTTTCCTGGATGTCGTACTGGGTGGTGATAGCAATTTGTTCCATAACGGGTGAACCGCCGCCATGGTAGCCGCCCATCTGGTTGATACCGCTGCTGGCCGAGCAGAGAACGTCACCAACGTACATCCAGAGTTTGATAGCATTGTCGATCTTGATGTCCGGATTGCGCATGGTATACTTCTTCAGTAGGTCGGCAGTGTCTGGATTGATGAAATCACCCTCGTGCGGGAATGTGGCTGGGACGCCGCCTGATACGTCGCAAAGTATTTCTGCCTCGCGATAAACAGCTTCACCGGTGAGGCAGCGGCCTACATTGCAGTAGATGGAATTGGGGATGTAGCTGCCAGGGCCATACGGA
>JBEKCL010000089.1:0-12947 GCA_050014895.1 Dehalococcoidia bacterium | reverse complement strand
TCTTAATGCCGAAATCCTTTAAGAGCTTGTCATCGGTGGGTTTGAACATGGCTTCAGGCGTCTGGTCGCCTGATCTCATTCCTGTCCATGCCAGTGTGTGATATTGCGGGAAAGCCTGCATGGTGGCGATGACCTGGTTCATGACCATTTCTGTCTGGGGGAATCCGTAAAATACGTAGGACTTTTCCGGTGGGGCAGGGTCTCTGCCTCCTATCGTGCCGTTATTTAATATCACCTTTTCCGGGTTCACGAAGCTCATTTCAACTTTGTACGTATCGTTGCCTATCTTTAGGCCGCCGTCTTCGTTGATCAGCTGGGCATATATTTCCATGCCGGGCCGGATATTCTGGCCCCAAAGGGCTGCCTGGCCTGTAAACGGCATGATATTGCCCACTTTCAGTGTTTTAATTGCTGATACGGGCTGGGCCGCCGGTGCCGCACAGGCGGTTGTTGCGATAAGTGCCATGACAAGGATCAGAGAAGCAATTGCAAAATATCTTTTTAACATTGATTTCTCCTGCCTGATTTATTTTTTGTTGGAACAACAATTTAAAATTATAGCAGGCATTTTCTTCTATTGTATAATTTTCAATGTTGAACTATTCGTGATAACAATAATAATTTGAAAAAGACGGGCTGCTCTTAATATAGTAGCTTTAATTGGCCACAGTTAATTTATGTGCACTTCATCGGACTTGGCTTGTATCTTGCCAGTTATAATGAAGAAATCAAATTGCTTTAAGAGTTAGAATTCAGCAAATGGATGATCTACATCCATTAATGGGTATTCGCCCAGGTAAACTGTTTCCATGCCTTTTACAATGCCCATTGCACAGGGGTGCCCGAACACAACATCTGAATCATAGTATTTCGCCCCTGATAGTTTAAATCTCCCCAGGAAGCTGTCGAAAGTCCCGCCCCGTATTGTGCGCATCACTGTGTCGGGATCGGTAGTCCCGGCTTGTTCAAGTGCTTCGAAATACTGCGCCATGCTGTTCGCCGCTGAACCTCCGTATACACCGCTGAACATTTCCTTATGGTATAGTTCCTGGTACCTGGCCCGCATTCTCTTTGCCATGTTTACGTATTTAGGGGCGACGGTTACTTTTTTGAGTTCCCAGGGTATTGGATAATCATTGACTATGTTCTGCAGGGCTTCTTCACTGCCGGCAATGCCTTTCATTATGCTCAGGTCCAAGCCGGGAGCTGTCATGCAGATAGGCCATTTATAGCCCATCTCGTGTCTTTGTTTGGCCATCAGCCCGATTTCCAGCGGCGTGCCCACGCAGTAGATGACCTCCACCCCTTTTTCAGCCATCTTGGTCAGGTAGGGCGTGAAGTTCATCGTGCCCTCGGGATAATATTCCCTTATGCTTTTAATGCCGTAGTCAGTCAATAGCTTCTTGTCCGTGGGGCCGAACATGGCCTCCGGTGTCTGGTCTCCTGATCTTGCCCCGGTCCATGCCAGCGTGTGATATTCCGGGAAAGCCCGCATTACAGCAATCGCCTGGTTTAAAGTCATCTCCATTACAGGGAAACCGTAGAATACGTAGGATTGGTCAACCGGGAAAGTGTCCCTGCCTCCTACCGTACTTATGTTCAATATTACTTTTTCCGGGTTGGTGACCTGAGTGATGGCGGCTATCCCCAGTCCGAAATAACCTGTGATGGCGGTAACATTGTGGTCGTATATCAGGTTTCTGGCCGCCGCTGCGGCAGGTGCTGGTAGGTAGGCATCCAGGAAGGTCATTTCAACCTTGTAAGTGTCATTGCCTATCTTTAGTCCACCGTCCTCATTGATTAGCTGGGCATATATTTCCATGCCGGGCCTAAGATTCTGCCCCCATAGGGCTGCCGAACCTGTAAATGGCATAATGGAGCCGATTCTCAGGGTCTTCTCGTCGGGTGGAGGTTGGGGTGTGGGGGCTGTGCAGGAAGTAATCATAATAAACACAATGCTTATGATCAAACACACAGCCGCAATATGTTTTTTATACATCGCTACCTCCCTGGCTGATTATTGAAGCTCACCGTGTTGAAATGTTTTTTATTTCAGCGCCGGACTTCCTCCTAGTTTATCAGATATCGAACTATTCGATATCCGGCTTTTACTTCCAGAAGTGGTATCGTAAATGTTCGGGTAGCTACCTTAGCAGCACGTATTCGTTGAATGCCTCGCCGCTCACTTCGTCCTTCTTGCCGTCGATCTTGATGCGGGCGTCGTATTTATTCAGGCGCCGGTAATAGTTGGTTGTGAACCCGCCCGGGTCGGCATCGGTTTTCATGTAGTCCAGGACCTTTACTACATCCAGGTGGCAATATATGTCCACGTCTTTGGATCCGCCTGTAATCACGATTTCCGTTGGTATCGAGTTGCCGCTCTCTTCGTGCAGGACTTCCCGGCTCAGCGTGCATTTCACGCCGGGTGAAGCAAATATCGGCTCGCTGCCCTTGGCTACATATAGTGAAGGTATAAGTGGATCATCCTTTTTGAACGGCATGAACCAGCCGTACACGAAGGTATATTTTGGATCGAACATCCTCCCCCAGCCCCATCCTGCAAAGCTGTGCGACATTTCCACATCGCCCCAGTTATGGTCGTGGTACCCCTCGCCCTTTACCGGTATGGTCTGGCCGTCGATGAAAAGTTCGCCTGTTACACTGGCCCTGGGCAAGGCGTTTGTCCATCCCTGCTTGCCTTCAGCATCATTTTTCAACAAACCGTCGGCCGTCCACTTCCATCCGGGGAGTTTGCGCCTGTAGGTAAGTTCAACGCCGACATTCCCCACCCGCAGGGAGACATTGTACTTATCCCCTTCCTGCCTGACATAGTTCGTTTTCCATGCAACGTCGCACTTTTCCAGGCTGGCGTGACAGTCCTTGGAGTCGAAGCCTTCCGCTCCCCTTATGCGCTCACCTTCAGGCGGATAGATATCCACGATGATCAGAGGAACATGGATATCGAGGTAGCGGGTCCTCCAGAAACAGGACAGTGCGCACGAATAGCCGTTATCGAACATGGCATCCAGGTACCACCATTCGTAGTAATCCGGTGAATCGAATGGATGGACTGCGTCGTCTTTATCCTGATAATTAGATACGATTTTATCCATGGCGTCACTCCTGATTTTAGAATCAACGAATTGACAAAATACGTTACACTTTCTATTTTACTACATACAATCGATCAGCGGAGCAGCACATGCTCATTAATCGCTTCGCCCGTTACCGTGATCGTCTTGCCGTCGATCGTTATCCTTGCATCGTATTTATTAAGACGCCTGTAATAATAGCTTATGAACCCGGCGTCGTCCGGCTGGGAGATAGTTGAGTGCAGGACTTTTACCACGTCCAGGTGGCAATGGACGTCGACGCCGTTCGAACTGCCCTCGATCAAGATGTCCGTGGGGATTGATTTGCCCGTTTCTTCGTGCAGGACGTCTTTACCCAGTGTGAACTTGACAGGTGTGCCTGTAAATAACGGTTTCCCATTCTTCATAATGAACATGGCAGTGTTAATACCGGTCTCGACTGTCAGCGGCAACAGGTAGAAATATACGAAGGTATATTCCGGGTGGAACATTCTTCCCCAGACCCACCCCTTCATGCTTTTGGACATCAGCGTATCTCCCCAGTTATGGTCGTGGTATCCCTTGCCTTTCACCGGGATTGCTTTGCCGTCGATGAAGAGTTTTCCCTCGGCATGCCCCATCGGGACCGGGCATACCCACCCCTGTTTCCCGTTTTCGTCATCCAGCAAGAGCCCGCTTTCCGACCATTTCCAGCCGGGGACTTTTCTTGTATAGGTCATTTCAACGCCCATGTTTGCCCCTATTTGCGCTACGTGCAAAGAAATCTTGTATGTATCGCCTTGCTGCTTGATGTAGTTCTTATTTATCCTCGCGTCACATTTATCCGGGCTGGCATGGCTGTCACTGTAATCGAACACTTCATATCCGTCGAGCTTTTGCCCGTCCGGTGTGTACATTGAAATCATGATAAAAGGAACAGGATTGCCCATGATCATAGCGCGCCAGAAACACGATACCGTGAATGTATAGCCGTTTTCAAATTGGCCATCAAAATACCACCATTCGTAGTAATAAGGCGTGTCGAATGGATGTATTGCGTCGTCCTTGTCCTTGTAGCTTGATATGATTTCTTTCAACCTATGCCTCCTGGTATTTGAGATTTGTCAGCATACCTGTACCGGAATGCTGACATCAAATATTTACCTTTTTATGCCCGATAAAGTCCTCTGCCCGTTAACTTATTTTTTAAACAGCTTGGCAACGGCTTGCGGGCGCAGCAGTTCGTACTCGCTCATGGTATTGCCGGATATCTCGTCGACTTTGTTCCCCACTTTTATTGTGCACTTGTAGTCGGCCTTGAACCGCCAGTAATAAGCGGGCCACGGCGCCATTGTAGGAATCACATTGGTATCAAATATGCTCTTGGTGGTCACTTCGAGTTTAATTGAAGTGTTGCCGTCCTTTGCCGTGATGTCCAGTTTCCGCGGTATCATCTGCCCCGTTTCTTTATCAAGCTTTGGGCTGGATGCTTTGAGTTGTACATTCTCGGGTGTCATCAGGACCTTGTCCCCCTTTGCCAGGAACAGCCGCGGGATGTTCGGCTCGTTCTTTCTGGTCGGATACAAGTAGTAGTAGATAAGGGTATATTCGGGATGATGGAAGCGTCCCCACCACCAGTAACCGAGGCTGTCATGCATGCTCACATTGCCCCAGTTATGATCATGATAGCCCTTGCCTTTGACCTTTATCTCTTTGCCGCGCAGGGTAATAGTGCCTTCTATGTTCGCCCTCGGGCACGGCACCAGCCATCCCTGTACCTGGTCGTGGTTGTCATAGAGTCGGCCTATTCCGAGTGGTTTCCACGGGGGTACGATACGTTTAAATGTCAGGTCCATGCCGGTCTTTTTGCCCGGAGCATATATACGGTAGCTGTCACCTTCCTGCCTTTCAAAGCAGTCTCCCATCTTCACATCACACTTGCTCGTACTGGCCGTGCAATCGCTTGGCTGGTACAGCCTTGCGGAGGATACCTTTTCTCCTTCAGGAGTGTAGATTTCCTTGGTTACAACAGGAAAGCGTGGCTTCGCGAAACCGCAGAGGTAGTGGAAAACTGTGACGCACGAATACCCGTTGTCAAAATGGGCGTCATTGTACCACCATTCATAATAATCAGGGGTTTTGTAAAGATGCAGCCCGTCGTCTTTATCCGTATATTTGCTACGGGAGATTGTCATGTGGCTTACCTCCGGTATCTTTATTATTCTTGCCCTTTGTTTAAGGTATCATCAGCATCCATCATTTGCTGTGGTGTGCCGGTCGGTCAAAAACATCCCCGCCGGGTTGGGGTAGCGGTAAGCTGGTCACAAATGTTTAAAAATTAGCTGTTGACTGGCTCGAATTGGAAAATCAACTCCAACTCAAACTCAGCCAACAGCTGTTGTTTCATAAATTAACTGGTTGTAAGGGGTTATTTCATCCTGGGCAGGCCGAGACCGTACCATGCAATAATATTTCGCTGGATTTCGTTTGTGCCTGCGGAAATCGTACCTACGAAGCCTTCCTGGTAAGCATTTTCATAATGTCCGCCAAGGTGGGCCCAGCGGGAAGCCCTGACCTGCCCGTAGGGACCCATCAAATCGAGGGCGAATTCTGTGATGCGGTCTTCCAGTTCGGTGGAGAATACCTTCATACCTGAAGCATCCATCAGGCCCATCTCGTTCCTGCTCTGCTGGTCTGCTATGCGGTATCCCAGGGTCTTTGCGGCTTCAGCCTCACAGGCCAATTGGGCAAGGCGGTTGCGGATGAGGGGGTCCTGAGATAGAGGTTTACCATGTCTCAAGGTCTGATTACAATAGGCAACCAGTACTTCCATTTGGCGCTGCATAGCGGCGGCGCCGCCTACACCGGATCTTTCGAACCCGGCCAAAACGTTCACTACTCCCCAACCTTCGTTCTCTTTGCCAACGATGTACTTGGCAGGAACATGCACATCGTCAAAGAAGACTTCGTTCAGAATGTGCCCTTCGTTCATATAATATAACGGGCGGACAGTGATTCCCGGCGTTTTCATGTCCATAAGCAGGAAGGTCAGGTTCCTATGCTTTTTACCATTTGGATCAGATTTAAAGATACCGAATCCCCAATCTGCGTTGTGTGCGTTGGTATTCCAGATTTTCTGTCCATTGATAATGAACTCATCACCCTTTCTTATGGCGGTACTTGTCAGGGCTGCAAGGTCTGAGCCGGCGTTAGGTTCGCTCCACAGCTCGCACCAAAACTTCTCAGCTTTGGCAATTGGAGGAAGGAATTCCTTTTTGATTTCATCTGATCCTACTGCTATCAGGGTGGGTGCCAGCATGCTTACCCCAAAAGGATCGAGGCCAGGGCACCCGTTATATCCCATGGCTTCTGCCAGCATGACCTGGTCAGTGCGGTCGCCTGAGCCCCCGTATTCTTTCGGCCATGATAGGGCGATCCAGCCTCTTTTGCCCATTTCTTTGGCACAATATTTAAAATATTCCCATCCTTCTTTCTCACCGAATATGGTCTTCTCTCCCGTCATGTTAGAGGGAGCTTTTTTAATAAGTTCCTTGCATACGGAATGGTATTCGGCTCTGCGTTTTTCCTGCTCGGGTGTAAATCTGAAATCCATGTTGTTTTCCTCCTGACGATTTATTGATAAGTAGGTCAGTCCTACTTAATATGACCTAATAATACTCATATAATAAAAAGGTACATTATCGAAGTATCGACTTAATAGAATATCAGAAATTGTCTCGTATAGTCAAAGACCGTTCAGCTTGCGCATGAGATGACCGGTACTTGTATTAACTGACATTCAGCTTAACAAGGCCGGCGGTATCCGGTCGATTTCATTTTGTACAATTTGAGGAGATGATTACTCAATATTAAGCAGCATGTACTCCCTAATCGTAGTCCCGGTCACTTTGTCGTGGAAATCCTTTCCTTCGATATCCGCCACATAATTATCAATAAATCTCCAGAAATAATACTGTGGCAGTCCTTCAATTTTCTGCATAAGGCCGCTTTGCTTTATCTCTTTCTTTTTAAGGCTGATTTTGAATTTAATATCGCCCTGCTTGCCGCTGAGCGATATCGCCATCGGTATGTCTTTTTTTGTTTCCGGATCGTACTCTGCCTCCACTACCTTAAAATCCATTTCCGGAGTAACGACTATCGGTTGATCACCCCTGCAAATATAAATCTCAGGCCTGTTGGAAGTTCCCTCGATCCACGGCAATATCCACGAATAGATAATCGTGTATTTGTCATCGAATAGCCTTCCCCATGACCAGCCGCGCAGGCCATCTCCCATGTTAGCATTGCCCCAGTTGTGATCATGATAGCCCTCGCCTTTTACCGGGATAACTTTTCCATCGACGGTTAGAGTGCCTTCAACTTTGGCCCGTGGTATAGCGATGACCCAGCCGTGATATATGCCCATTGTCTCTTCCGGTGGCGGGAAAAATCCTGGCCCCCTTTTAATCGGTGGCACGATATTAGTGTAGATTAAATCGACAGCTACGTTTTTGGCCTGCATCTTTACTCTGTAGCGGCCGTCTTCTTCCACCCTGCAAAAAGAATCTCCCAGTACAACGTCGCACTTCTGGGTACTAGCCGAACATTTATATTTATTAGGGTTCACTGCGGCAAGGCCCTCGTGTTTCACCCCGTCCGGTGAGTAGATATACATTTGCATGGTTGTCAGGTGTGGTTTAATAAAACCGTTCCTCCAATGTAGCGTCAGCACACTGGAGTACCCGTTGTCATATTTCCCGTCAAAGCACCACCATTCATAATAGTCCTGTTCACTATAAGGGTGAAGCGCATCATCGCTGAGTGAGTATTTTGCGCAGTATTTCTCATCTATCTTCAGTCCCTGGATCATTGGGGTGCCTCCTTTATGGGTATTTATTAATTGCAGAAAAACAGCTCTGCTTTAAAAATAGCGACTATATCATGGGCAGGGATATATCCTGGAGTCTTGATATCACACAGTTTTATTGATTCGTGCCTTTAATCTGGCAGCTAGATCATAGTAAAACGAGCTGCATGGTTATCAGACCGGACATAAATACGTGTACTCGTTTATAGCTTCACCGGAAACCCTGTCTGTCTTTCCTTTATACGTCACCACAGCGTCATAACTAGCCAGACGCCTGTAGTAGTAAAGCGGAAATTTTGCCACTCCAACCGTTTTTTCGCAGTCGAGTGTTTTAATTACTTTTATATGAATGCTTATGTCTGCATCAGCGGTCTTACTCCTGAGCGTGAGGTCCGTCGGGACTATGTTTCCCGATTCCTTGTGAAGTTCCTTTTTCTCCTCGATATACTCCACATCGATTGTGTTCAATATCGCCTGATTACCTTTGGCTACGAACAGCGATGGCATTATCTTCTGTGTTTCGTTAACCGGGAGCAGCCAGCCGTATTGGAACGTATAGATATCATCGTACATTCGTCCCCAGCACCAGCCGGCCATGCTTTCGTGCATATCTCTATCGCCCCAATTATGGTCGTGATATCCCTGGCCTTTAACCGAAACAGGTTTTCCATCAATGTAGAGGGTGCCTGTAATGTTGCCCCGCGGGATAGCGTTCACCCAGGCTTGCTTGCCGGTATCGTCGTAGACTATCCAGCAACCTTCAACACCTTTCCATCCTGGTACAATGGGCTTGAAAGTCAGATCGGCGCCGATTTTATGAGCGTGCAGGTGGACCATGTACTCGTTGCCTTCCTGCCTGGCAAAATTATCTCCCAACCTCACATCGCAGCGCTCTAAACTAGCTGTGCAATCCTTAGGGTCGTATCCGGCAAATCCGCGTAATCTCTTGCCCTCAGGAGTATAAATATCCAGTAGAGCCGCCGGTATATGGGGATTAGTGAAATAGTTCCTCCAGAAGAAGCTGAGCGCACAAGTATATCCATTGTCGAATTTACCGTCAAAATACCACCACTCATAATATTTCTCGGTATTCATGGGGTGAACAGCGTCATCCTTGTCCTGGTATACGATCGGAATTGCATCTGTCACTGGATATACCTCCTGATTAGCAACTACAAACTGCTGAAATAAGGTTAAAAGTCAATGGATTTGCCATCGTAAGCGTACAGGAACAATTTTTCCATATCTTTCTTATCCGGTATGCGCAAGGCCGCCGGGGTCGATGCTTCACCCAGTGCTCTTTCGACCATTTGCGGCAAGAATTTCTCGTAGGCTTTCCGGTCGATATTCAGTTCTTTTACAGAGAGGGGCTGACCGATGCTGCGTGCCAGCTCACGTGTTTTCTTAATTAGTTGATGCGCAAGCTCAAGGTCGGATTTGCTTTCAAGTCCTATAAATCTCGCAGCTTGACCTAATATGCCTGCGCCAACTTCAGCAACATACTCCAGATTGAATGGTGTATATAAGCCGACGCATTTACCATGCGTGACGTGGAAAAATCCGCCAAGGGCATGCCCCATGTTGTGCGAAAGTAACGCAGGCATCGCGTTGGCCCATGACATACTGGCAAGGGCAGAAGCATTTAGCATGTGTTCCCTGGCTTCCATGTCGCTACCGTTGTCATATGATCTTTTCAGATATTGAAACACGAGCTTGATTGCCATAAGAGCAGGTCCGTCACTGAAATCGCCGCGCCAGGTTGAGCAAAGCCCCTCGAAAGTATGGCTTAAAACATCCATCCCGGTATCTGAAGTAACATTCTTTGGTAAATCCTTGATAAGCCGTGAATCTAAAATGGCTATATCTGCCATCGCCTCAGGGGTGCCGGTGGCGATTTTTCTTTGCTCTACCGTGTCTGTCACAACCATGAACCATGTGACTTCTGAGCCGGTGCCGCTTGTGGTGGGTATACATACCATTTTCGCCTTGCTGCGAGCTTCAAAAACCTGGAAAGGTGTAATTGCGTAAGGCTCGGTATCGGGCGTGCCGTATAACATCCAGATCATCTTGGCTGCATCCATAGCGGATCCGCCGCCAAGCCCTATCAGCCAGTCAGGCTGATATTCCAGGGCGACCTGTGCCCCCTTTTTCACAGTCTCTATTGAAGGGTCGGGCTCAACCTGGTCGAATACCTTGTACTCAATACCAGCATATTTCAACTCTTTGGCAACTTTCTCTACAAAACCGAGCTTAACCAGGTTTTCGTCGGTAATTATCAGGGCGCGACTACCCTGTATCTCCCTGAGATGCTCCAGCGCGTCATCGCCAAATACGATCAGAGGATTCCTGAAGTACCACATACAAATAACCTCCTGAAAATTAATACAGGGTGCCCTGAGCGATGAGAGTTAGTGTGGACTCTATTTATCGAATTCAGTTTTAAGCGTGCTCAATGCTTTGAAATAAGCTTCAGCAGGCTTGGTGCTTTTCATAAGCTTAGCCATATTGCCCTTGACCTTCAATTTGCGTGTCATCAGGGCTTTATTACCGTCCAGTTCTCCCTGCAGTATCTTTTTCCAGGTTGTATAGGCCGCAGACATTTCAAATTCGGCTTTTACTTCGGTCGGGCTGCTGACTATCTTGGCTGTCTTGCATTTTCCATGATACAGGTCCACGAAATAATAAATGGGAGTTGATAGAACTTCGTCTGCCTCAACGATATACAGGTAGCTTCCTTCATAATCCTTAGCACCCTCTGCATATTCGGGACTGTTGTTTAATAAGCCGGCACTGTCGTCCAACCACGCCTGTGTAGCAAATATAGACATCTTCTTCCTCCAACAAATTAAAGTGAGAGAATTATAATGCCGGAAATTCACCCCGTCAATGGCCTAAAAAGAGGAAAAATAGATATAATAATTATTATTGTGAAGCTAAATAACTATCATATTGAAAATTATTAGATTGTAGTATATTATTGATGCGCAAAAGTTCATGCGGCTATTTCCCTTGAATTCATTTAACATCTGAGCAACAATTCAGCGTGTTATAATGCCTTCATAACTATTTCACGATGTAATCGGAGATATTAAAATGGTTAGACGTTTGATAGTAGTCTGTTTCATTTGTCTCTTGGTAGTTCCAACTGTTCTATCCTGCACTCCGGTGAATGGTCCGTCTAAAACTGCTAGCGTATATACGGGTGACAACTTCACCACATGGGAAGACGCACGGCTGGGGATTTTTATTAGCTGGTCACATTCTTCACAGCAGGGCGTGGAAGTATCCTGGCCGCTGGTGGGAGGCACTTTCACGATGCCATATTGTCAAAGCATGACAGTCGAGCAGTACCAGAGCAGCGCCGCCACCTTCAACCCAAAAAACTGGGACCCGGTTGCCTTGGCCCATCTCTTTAAAAGAGCTGGAGCTCAGTATGCAGTGATGTTAACCAAGCATCACGATGGTTATGCTATGTATGACACGAAGCTCTCCGATTTCTCGGTTATGAATTCACCGGTCAAAAAAGACCTGGTACGCGGGTATGTGGATGCAATGCGGGAAGAGGGAATGGGTATTGGACTGTATTACTCATTACTGGACTGGCATCACCCTGATTATCCTGCTTTTACCGAAAATGATAAGCCTTATCATTTTTACCTGACCGCGCCTTTGCCTCCTGCGGAGCAATGGCAGAGATACCTGGATTTTATGTTTGGTCAGGTAAGAGAGATATTGACTAATTACGGCAAAATCGATGAAATATGGTTTGACGGTCAATGGGAGCATAAACCGGCCGATTGGAAGACCCAGGAATTAGCTGCAATGATACGCCAATTGCAGCCCGGTATAAAGATCAACGACCGCCTGACCGGCCAGGGAGACTTTGATACGCCCGAGAAATTTCTACCAGCCGTACCTCTATCACGCCCCTGGGAAACCTGCATGACAATGAACGATTCCTGGGGATATAACAAGGACGACCCATCCTACAAATCATCAACCGAGATTATCCAGATGCTCTGTGAGATTGCTGGCAAGGGCGGACATCTGCTGCTTAATGTGAGTCCCATGGGTGACGGCCAACTGCCGCCCGAACAAATACAGCGTTTAAATGATTTGTCTGCCTGGATGGCACTCAACCACGATAGCATAATCGGTACTAAGCCCGGTTTGGAATCGTGGCAGTTCTACGGTCCATCGACACAAAAAGGAAACACCATTTACCTGCACCTGCTCAGCAAGCCTTACGAGTCTATTACAGTACGCTCTGTGCATGTTAACAAGATCAAATCAGTGCGCGTCCTGGGCTCCGGTACTGAACTGCAATTTACTAAGAGGATCACCCTGCTTGACCAGGTCCGCAAAGAACTTAGCAACTTTAATGACCCTGTAGGTGACCTGGTGATTACTGTGCCTGAATCAGTAATCGAACCACATACAACTGTCATTTCAATCGAATTTAATCCGTAATATTTAGAGTCAACACGTACAAGTAAAATATCTAAGAGGAGCTTTTGAAAATGGGTAGACGTCTGGTCCTGGCTTCTTTGCTTGGTCTCTTGATCATACCGTCTGTCCTGTCCTGTGCTCCGGCGGGTGGACTGTCAAATAACGTTAGCGCATATGCGGGGGACAACTTCACAACCTGGGAAGACGCACGTCTAGGCATATTCGTACACTGGTCGCACTCCTCACAGCAGGGCGTGGAATTGTCCTGGCCCCTCGTTGGCGGCACTACGACCATGCCTTATTGCCAGAACATGACCGTCGCTCAGTATCAGAGCAGTGCCGCTACCTTCAATCCGAAGAAATGGGACCCGGTTGCCCTGGCAAAGCTCTTTAAAAAGGCGGGCGCTCAGTATACTGTCATGATTACCCAGCACTGCGACGGCTACGCCATGTTCGATACGAAACTGTCCGATTTTGGAGTTATGCATTCACCGGTGGGCAGGGACCTTGTGAGAGAATACGTTGATGCCGTGCGGGCTGAGGGCATGGGTGTCGGACTG
>JBEKCL010000088.1:0-12759 GCA_050014895.1 Dehalococcoidia bacterium | reverse complement strand
TTATCTTGCACCCACGCTACCAGAAATACTGCCGGTTAACCTGACAAGATGACTAAATAATACCAAACGGCGGGGCCGCAAGAAACAGAGAACGGGCGTATAGCTTATTTACCCTTGCGTGCAACGAAAGAAGGATGCTCCCTGGCAACGATCTGGAAGACCAGCGCGGCTATTAGCAGCAGAGCAGCGTTGAAGATCAGCGGCAAATTGAAGCCATTCAAATCTGCCAGCCATCCCTGGAAAACAGGCCCGACTACGAAGCCAAGGTCGCAGGCTGCTCTGAAAAGGCTCATACCGCCAGCGGAATTTTGGCCGGAAAGTATATCGGCTACGTACGCGGCCGGGGTAGGCCCAGTTATACCTATACCGATCCCGAATACTGCACAGCTTAAGAGCATAAACCAGTAACTGGCACTAAACATCCACATGACCAGAGAGGCCGCTATAAGAACGCAGCCGGGTAAGACCATGGGTTTCCTGCCCACTTTGTCGGACAACCTGCCAATAATCAGCAGAACAACTATATTGACCGCGGCTATTACAGACACAGCCACTCCTATTTCACCGGGAGTCAGGCCGAGGCGGTCGTGGGAAAGAAGCGGCAATAGCTGATACCGTGACCCATTGTTGGTAAAGAATATGCAAAAAGAAACGATGCAGATCAGGATAAAATTCGGGTTATGCAGCAAATCCTTAATGCTAATGCTTGCTTCCGCAGCGGGCAACCGGCCATCCGTATTTTTGCTTGCCTGATCATCGGGCAAGGGGCGTGTCTCGGGTAGACGCAGGTAAGCCCAGACGGCCGCCACCAGGCAGAAAAAGGCATAAACAAAGAACACTGCCGGCAGGCCGAAATACTGACCGATATAGCCGCCGGTGACCGGTCCCAACCCGAAGCCGATCCAGGTACTGCCCATATACAACCCCATATTGTTACCGCGGTTTTGTACGGTACTTATATCGGCCAGCATGATCATAGCAGCAGTGGTATAGAGGGCATAGCCGATACCCTGTACGAAGCGGCAGGCCAGGAAGAGCCAGTAGGAGGGCGCCACCGCACAACCCACTGACCCAACAGTTAGCACGAGACAACCCGCTATAAGGGTCGGGCGACGTCCCAGCCATCCGGCAATTCTTCCCGCCGGGATATCCATGACTGCGCTGGCAACAGCGAAGGAAGTAATGATGAGCCCGACCATGGCCATGTTGATGCCGAACTGCCGGGCATACAGCGCCAGTATAGGGCTGACCTGCCCCATTGCCATGAGCATAAGCATGCCCTCGATGCAGAGGATAAGCAGGATCTCATTACGTTTAAGATAATTTAACAAAAGAGGTCACTATCCAGATAGGAACTAATAATGACTAAAACGGCGAATCCTGTATATTGTAGTTGAACAAACCCGGGGAGTGATAATTTACCAGGCTATTTTGAATCGGCAATAAAGAAACTGAATCTGAGGGCCAGTCAATCCCTGCCCCTGTATCCTAAGGTAAATAAACCCCGGGACATTGCCTTTCTCGTGCCTTTCTGATAGTCTTTCGGAAAGGGAGACCTGCCTTTTGGACAAAGGCCGATCAAGATCATTTGCCGTGCTTTGACCGAATACGATCTTACGGGAGGTTATAATGTGGAAAGACGCTAAAGATTATGTAAAAGCCATGCCATCCTGGAAAAAGTTCCTCTGGTTCGGCCTGGTTGCGGCCGGAACCCTATTAATACTTGCTTTCCTTATCTGGGCTTTCAGCCAGCATGGAACAGTAGGACTCTTCGAAGTCAACGGCACCTACCGGATCGCTTTCATTATTTTTTTCTGCTATGTTATTGCACTGCCTCTGCTGGCAATCCTGGACGTTTATCTAGGTTCACGAAAACCGGCGGGAAAAATCCGTTTACCCTCGACATATATCTACGTGTTAGCGGTTATTGCCATTATTCTCCCGTCCACTCTAATGGGATGGCTGGTACCTCAATCGTCGCAACGTGTAGGAGATAAGGCGGTTCAATTGCTGATGGCGGATGGCACGGGCAAATACGGCGTCCCAAATTTGGCTGTGACCTTCTGGACCATCAATCCCACGCAAAATACACTGAAGTGGGGAGAAAAGGATACCAGCAATATCATAAAAGAGGATAAACCTTCGCAGCAGCATGCTTTCATGCTGCGTGACCTTCAACCTGCTACCGGATACCAGTATAGCCTGAATGACACCAAGCCAGTCCAATTTGTTACCATGCCTGGAAAAGGACAGCCTCTTCACTTTGCCGTGGGAAGCGACGCTCATTTCGGCTCTGACGAATCACGTAACGACCTGACGCGCCAGATGCTGCAGCAGATTGCCGATCCCGCCCATAACTACCAGATGTTCTTCTACCTTGGCGACCTGGTTGATCATGGCTTTAGCGATGCTCAATGGAAGGAAGCCATACAGGCATTCTCGGCAACCACTTCCACAATACCGACGCGATGTATTGTCGGCAACCATGAAACGCTCTTCGGAGGCGTAAATTTATATGAGGATTATATGTCGCCTCAGCCAATGGAAGTTCAGACCGGGTCAAGGCTATGGCAGCGCATCGATGTAGACAACGTGCATTTCTTGCTGCTCGATCTTGAATGGGGTACTGAGACCTATACACCGGAACAGGCAGCCTGGCTGGAGCAGCAGCTTTCCAGCATACCCCAGACAGACTGGCGGATAGTGATGAATCATTGCTTTTACTATTGTTCCGGGGGTGACTGGGAAATGTGGCCCTGGTACGATGACAAGGATATGATTGACAAGCTGGTGCCATTGTTTGAAAAATATCATGTCAATCTCGTTTTCTCGGGACATAACCATATGCTGGATCTGTTACAGAAAAACAACATCACTTATGTTGTATGCGGCGCCTTCGGCGGTTTACCTGATCCCGAGAGGACGTATATTTCACCGGCCAGCATCTGGTATATGGCAAATCAGCGTGCATTCATGGACGTTACCGTGTCGCAAGACACTGCCACGCTGACATTCCGCGACCCCGATTACAAAGAATTGAAATCCTTGACGGTATCACGCTGAATAACACGCTATTTTATTATCTATAGAATAGCAGCCATGAGCCACTGCCCCTGCGGGATGTAGTTACAACAATTGAAGACGAGGCCCAGGTCGAGCTGTTCAGGGCTGGAGAGGACTTCGGCAATATCCTGTTATACATTACCGATGTCGAGTATAGCTCACACCATCAGGTCATAGTGTGTGTTTTCTTGCTTGATTTATCAGAGCGTCAGCGTGATGTATGGTGGCAGTGAGGGTGCAGCTTGACGGTTCCTGATGCCCTGGTCACCCTTCTTAATACCAACTTAATGTAGTTGCCGATTGAAGGCCATCCGTATTGGAGGTTTGCTTTTTGTTCAATCTTTATTAAGCACTTGGCAAGCCAGATGTATTCATCAACGCTGGTCTAAGGCAAGTTTCAAATCCTGCCAACTAGTCATCGACGCAGCGGTATTTAAGAAGTCTTCAAGTGAGAAGCTCTTAGTTCGCAGATCATTTAGCTCCATCCCAATAGGACTGATAAAGGCCGTCCTATCCGCATATTCTCCATTGAAGGCAAAATAGGCCTGATTCAGTTTTCTGATATAGTAGCCTTTGGTTGCCAGAAAATCCCGTTTTTCTCGCATGAAGTTCTCGGCTGTGTCAACCTCTCCTCGCGCTAGGTATTGATCAACGCTTTTCCTAATGTCCCTCATCTCATGATCAAAATCGAATGCTGGATCACTTACTGAGCGAGGGCTATTGGTTTCAACTCCAGCATAGTATTTTTGGTACACGATTTCTCCTATCTCCTTGCCCACAGTGTCAGCCACGGTCTCATTCATGGTGACGATATCAGGGTTGTGAACAATCCCAGCAATTTCCAGCAGATAGAGAAATCCTAACGGCTTGAAAGCTAGGTATTCATGGGTCCACTCATGGGCAGCTGTTTCCAATATAAAATGCAAATCGGCATCACTGGCAACGATACTGGGGTAGGTGCCCAGTCCACCCAAGTCTACTACCAATGACGAGACATTCAATTTATCCGCATTGGCCTCGATGGCGTTCATTGAGTCCAGACTCAAGTCTTCATTGAGGAGAACCGTCTTTATAGTTTCTATTTTGTTTCTTGGTGAAATCACCAGCAAGTGAGGTGGTGTCTCCACCTTAATATCCACTTGTGGAAAATTGATTTTTAATCCTATATCTTTGTACCAGGGTTGATAAATGCCCTGTTCTTCCAAAGCCTCCCTTATCTGCTGATCAATTATCTTCTCTACGGAGCTTGCCAGTGTCTCCTGCTGTCTCTCCAAGTCGTTTATCTCCGGTTGAAGCTTTTCCATATTTGTGGCATTGGTTGCAGCATTAAGTGCTTTTATGTGGTCTCTTAGCGTCAAATATTTAGCGACTAAATCCTCTCTGCCACTGATATCCTTATCACTACTCCGAATATGTTGGCCGAGGCTCTGAGCTATGGCCTTGATTTCCCAGGTAGCTATGCTAAAACTGTACTGGTTAATAATAGGATTCAGCTCTTTGTCAATATCTTGATTGGAAGCACAGCAGATGCTGGGCAGTAAACCTAGCAATAGACTTACCATGACGATTCTTTTTATCATTCTTTTTGGTTATTTATTTTATGGCTATTGAATACCATTAACAAATAGACTGAAATGCGAGTCTTGGATGAGTCTTGGGCTTGACTTCTCAGTGCTTCAGAGTGATGTATGGTGGCAACACTATAAAAAGGAGATGCTACTATGACCACTACGATTGCCAACTTCGCTGACACTGCCGCCGGCTGGCAGCGTGCGCTGTATGCGTTCCTGGCTGAGAAAGAGCAACGCTCCGGTTCCCGCCGAACTGTTGAAGGATATTCCCGGATGCTCCAAGACTTCTTCGATCGTTCCGGAAAAGAACCCGACCATGTAAAAGCCCAGGATATCTTTGTCTACGCCCATGGCTCCGGGCTTTCAGGTAAGCAGCCCTCGGCCATTACTATCGGTGCTCGCATTGCCCGTCTTAGTTCCTTCTATTGCTTCCTCATTCGCATGGATGTTTTTCATTCCAATCCTTGCGACAAGTTGCAGCGGCCAAAGGTCTCACCCAGCCCTCCGAGGGGCCTCTCCGCTAACCAGGTGCACCAACTCCTGGCAGTGGTTCCAGTTCTCCAGCAGGCCTTCGGGACCGGGCTATCATCTTGATGTTGGTGCTCACAGGACGCCGGCGCATCGAGGTGCTGAGCATGAAGGCGGGCGACCTTAGTGTTGTGGGAGATCGGACATACTACACATACCGGGGTAAAGGCGGTAAACGCGGACGCAGGGAGTTGCCCAAGCCTGCGATGTATGCCGTGGTTGCCGCATTGGCGTCCTTCAGGCTGAACCTAGCCACCATGCAACCAGATACGCCGCTGTGACCTTCGCGTTCTGATAGCAGCGGTCAATTTTGGCACAGAAGCCATTTATAAAGTCCTGCAATGTTTCGGGAGATAGTCATAGTGGATCAAAATCTTTCTCTTGCAGATCGTAGGTGGCACACAATGGCGACTTGTTCCATAAACAAAAGCCTGAAAAGTTACGCAAGAGATTCCTATGAGCTTTTTGTAAGCTGATGTCGCAGTATAGGTCTCGCTAGGTCCCCGCGTACCACTGGATTTCTATTTTGGTGCAGGATGGCATATCTCCATCCCCATGTATCATGGACAGTCTGAACAACATAGCCTCTCCTTCTAAGTTCCTTGATCATACGCAGGACTGTAGGACGAGAAACCCCAAGTTCCCTTGTCAATCTGGCAACATCGGGCTCGTCCATCAGTAGATTAATTAGCTGGCAGAAACGAGCGTATATCTTTTGTGATTTTTCGTATGACATGGCCTGATATTAAACCTCCTCAATATGAATTATCGATGTCTGAACTTGACATTGCACTATCGTGATGCGATAAAGGGAGATCTGAATATGATCACTACCCGATTGTGCAGTACCACTTTCTGATACTCCTTTCGCAGAAATCGATTTATCGAAACACAGTCCTGATGTACAGATGAAGTCAAATGACATTGACATACAACCCCACGTGGATTATCTTAGGGAGAATGAGAGGCAAAAGGTTCTGTCTATTGTACGCTTAGGCCCACCATTAAATCTCAAACAATACCCACTGAAGACAGATCCCGAACTAACAGTCCTACTATCTACTATTAGTGCGAACTTTATTTATGTGATTTATGGTATCACATTAATTTTACGCAGCCACCCGGATACCTCATGCCGAGCGTTTCTTACATCTCCACCCCGGACTGCAAGGCCCTCCAGAATGGTTGACTGCGGGCAAAGCTTTGCAATGTCTTTTTCACTACGGCCGAGCCCGCTTCCCTCATGCGTGCAAAATGGGGCAATGGTTTTTCCGGAAAAATCATATTCCTCCAAAAAGGTACACACCGGCCTCGGCATCGTTCCCCACCAGTTGGGATAGCCAAGGAAGACCAATTCATAGGAATCCATGCCTTCAACATGGCCTTTGAGCTGCGGCCTCGCATCAGCGCGCAGCTCCTGCTGCGCTACCTCCGTGGTTTCCGTATAGTCTTCTGGGTACGTATGCAATGCTTCGATATGGAACATATTGCTTCTGGTAAGTTCCTTAATCATCTCTGCTGCAACTTCTGTGTTGCCTACCGTCAGTTTCACGATTCTTCCGCTGACAATGTTGTTCCCTTTACGTGAAAAATAGGCCACCAGGGCTTTGGTTTTCTGTGTGCCGAAAGCTTTGGTCTCTTTCATCATGGTATATCATCCTCAGTATTGTTTGTTGCTAACGGCCTGTCTGCTTTTCCAGTGCATCCGGATAGCGATTTCCCGCAATGGCAATCTGAGAGAGTGCTGAATTTATATCGCGCAGTTCTGCGGGCGTAAGTATAAGGCTCACTGCTCCCAAATTCTCAACCAGGCGTTCCAACTTCCGCGTGCCAGGGATTGGGACAATCCAGGGCTTCTGGGCAAGTAACCATGCGAGTGCAATCTGGGCCGGTGTCGCATTTTTCTCTTCTGCGATCTTTTTAATAAAATCCACGAGAACCTGATTTGCATCGAGATTCTCCGGTTTAAAACGAGGAACAATATTACGGAAGTCCAATCTGTCAAATTTGGAATGTTTGTCAAACCGTCCGGTAAGGAATCCCCTACCCAACGGGCTAAATGGAACAAGGCCAATTCCGAGTTCCTCAAGCGCAGGCAGCAACTCTTCTTCAGGACGTCTCCACCACATTGAGTATTCGCTCTGGACTGCGGTGAGCGGCTGAATTTTGTGTGCGCTACGGATTGTCTGTACCCCTGCTTCAGAAAGCCCCCAATACTTAGCTTTACCCTCCTGAATCAGTCCTTTTACTGCTCCGGCCACCTCCTCAATAGGAACAGATGGATCGACACGATGCTGATAAAGCAGATCAACGGTTTTAATTTTTAGTCGCTTAAGCGAGCCTTCAACGGCTTGCTTGATGTGTTCCGGACGACTACTAAGACCTGCCTCCTTTCCATCTTTAATATCGAAGCCGAACTTGGTGGCAATGACCACTTTGTCTCGGTAGGGAACGAGCGCTTCGCCTACCAGCTCCTCGTTCGCGAATGGACCGTAGAATTCGGCGGTATCAAAGAAAGTAACGCCGCGTTCAACAGCTGAATGAATCAGTTTAATCATCTCTTTCTTGTCTGACGCCGGACCATAAGCATGGCTCATTCCCATGCAGCCTAATCCAATGGCAGAAACCTCAAGGCCGCTGTTTCCTAACTTACGTTTTATCATTGTTAAATCCTCCTATCTCCAAACGGTGATTTTATTTTAAGTTGCTGTATTCTTTATCCGTTACAGGTTCCAGCCATACGGCATCTCCCTTTTGGGGATTAGTCATTATCGCAATATGTACAAGCCAGCTATCCGGTTTGGCACCATGCCAATGTTTTACATTAGGATTGATTTTCACTACGTCTCCTTCCTGAATCACCCGTGCTGGTTTGCCCTCTTCTTGATAATATCCTTTGCCGCCCGTAACAAGCAGGAGTTGCCCACCCGGATGCTTATGCCAATTATTTCTTGCGCCCGGCTCAAAGGTTACATTAGCTATTTGACAATTGAAGTTACTGTCCATAGGAACCAACGTTTCAACCCATGCCGTCCCTATAAAATGATCATCCGCAATTTTTTTGCCTTTCGGGAAGATTACGCTTCCACTTAAATCATTTGGGTTATTCATGTTTTATTCCTCCATTTGCAAATAAGCATTTCGATCTATAGCGAAATCACAGTAAAGCATGGGCCCCACTTGGCATTAGTTCTTTTTCCTTTTTCAAAAGAGTGTTTTCGTATTTTTCTATTTTAAAGTTCAGCTTGTCGATGGTTTTTTTTATTTCCTCCATCTTGATTACAAGCTGTTTCCTCTGCTCCTGTA
Organism: Dehalococcoidia bacterium; assembly: GCA_050014895.1. Taxonomy (GTDB): domain Bacteria; phylum Chloroflexota; class Dehalococcoidia; order GIF9; family UBA5629; genus JAFGLP01. The sequence continues at coordinate 4,291 of JBEKCL010000088.1, read as the reverse complement.
AAATTTTCTTCCTGGCTTCGATAGTTTTATCTCCCTGCATGCAAAGTTGAACGTACTCAGTCAGTACTTCAATGGGAAGTCCGGCACCCCTCATGCATTTTATAAACTCAACCCAATTTAAATCTGTCTCTCCGTAATCTCTAATGCCTCCTTTGTTCCGCTTTACAGGCGGTATCAGCCCAATTTTTTCATAATAACGCAACGTATCTGATGAAATGCCAAATTGTTCACTTACTTCTGCGATAGTCATGGTTTTTACCTCCACATAACAAGCTTATACCTTGGAGTTAACTCCAAGTCAAGCTCCCCTTTAAACAGGAGTACAATTATTAGGAAAGGATAATCTGAATTTACCCGATAAACTATTACTTACCCAGGGCTCGAAGAGGAAACCAAGGTCAGTCATTAAATCCTCCTGTCAATAATTGCTGGAGCGCTGGAATTAGTCTTCTACTCTCAAACAGAAGTTCGGGAACTGTCCACAATGGCCCACCATTCGATTTAGATTTGATGTTTTACTTTGGGCTATCCCTTTTTATTGATTATTTGTATTTGCCAGATGACGTTGTATTTAGTTAGATATAAAAACTCTGCTAAATGACCATGCATCCATGATTTTGTTGCCTTTTCCTCTATAGTCCAAGCTAAGGACGACCCAGTAATGCCCGACCTTTTGCGCTATTATTGTGCCTTATCACTGTGAATGCGATTGTGGGCCGGTTATCTTAACGGGGAAGACCAATTCTTCGATTCAGCATTTTTCAGTAGATTTTCAGTACTGGTTCTATGTTGTAAAGCGGTCCGACAGCAAGTCCGGAATCGGCTGAGCGGCTGGATGCAGGATTTGAAGTCAACTTGCTTTTTAACCAGGCGGCGGCCTTTTCTGTCCAGTCTTTTGCGTTCAAAGGGGCGCAATGTTGGTCACCCTTGTAAACCAACACGTCTTGCTGTATACCTTTCTTTGAAATTATATAAAGATCTTCGATGGGTACTACATTGTCTTGATCGCCGTCAATGCTTAGAAGGCTTGCCCTGTAGCTGGGATTAGAAAGAAGTTTGTCCAGGCTTAAAGGCTCTGATAACCTGGTTATTTCTTCAAGTGTCTTGCCACGGGGGTCTATTTGCATGGCATGTGCCGTGGTACTTATTACTGTAGGATTTTCTTTTCTCATGTTTTCGATTGTGTATGAAATGGCAACGGGGCCTCCCACATTCACGGCCGCCTTAACCATAGGCTCTGAAAGAGCCAATTGTACTGCGTAGTGGCCGCCGAAGCTCAGCCCAAGAAAACCCATATTTTGACCGTCGATGTCGCTCCTGGTTTTTAAATATTCGAGCACGCGTCGGTAAACCTTATCTGAGTCAGGGGCTGCAGCCCAGGCGCTCTGGCCTGTGCCGGGGAGGTCCATGGCAAATGTCGCCAAACCTTGAGCCAACATCGGCTCGATAATATAATCGACGTCGCTCTTCCACGCATCTGATCCGGCGCTAAGAAGTACTACCGGCGGTTTTTGAACGTGCGGTACTCTCATATAGCCAATAATTTCTTTGCCTTCAAAGGGGATGCGTACGACCTCAAGCGGTGGATCAAAGGATTTAGCTAGCTTGAGATAACATTCAACGTGCTTATCATAGGCCGCCTGCTTGGCCGAAGAAGAAATGAACGGGAAGCGGGCCATATAGTAGTATACAACAGCCTTTTGGTACTCTTTGAAAGCCGTGTTTTGATCGCCTGCAGCCTCGGTCTTTACGGCCGTCTGTTCGTGTTGGCTTGCTACCTTGGCAAGCTCGTAAACCCAGGAACCCGGCCCCTCACCCTTCATGTCGTACACCTTCTTGAGCGTAGCGTCGATTTCCTGGCTATCGGCTCCACGGTTTACCCAGGAAACGACGCGCCAATCATCGACAAAGGGTCGCACTCCTGTAATACGCAACAGCACTCCCTGGCCAAAGACAGCCGCTAACCCTCCCACTACCAGCAAAATACCTGCTATAACGGCAACAATGGTCCATTTCCTTTTGTTCATGCCACTCCCCCTATATTGTGATAGTGATATAGTTTAATTTATAAACCATACGCCATAAACGAGCATATCTTATGGTATATGGTTTAGTTATAAAACATTAGGAACGGCTGTCGGCTAAATAATAGTCGGCGTAGGCTTCGAATTTCTTTAATATTGTATTGAAATTCTTGGCCTGGTCGATTGTTGTACCATCTGCAAATTTCTCAAATAGGCTTCTATGAAATTCATCATGTGTAGCCAGCGCCGTCTCGCCCTTTTTAGTCAGAATTAACCTGACTTCCTTGTCGTTTCCAACGGTTCGCATTTTGGAAATGTAACCTTCATCAGCCAATCTAGACGCCAACTGGCTGCCCGCCCCCTTGGTTATTCCCATTAACTTGCTTGCTTTTGTGACAGTAATCAAAGGCTCCTGACCTATAGCTGCGATAAAATGGATCCTACTGCGATTTAAAAGTTCTCCGGTGCCATATTCACGTGGATGCTGTTCGACAAGCGCGAGCTTACTTACAATCCGGTTAAAGCGGTCGTTGGCCTCTCTGTAGACTTCAAATTTGTCCAACACGTCAATATGGTATAATGACTAAACCAAATTGTCAAGAGGGTAATATTTATATTAATATAATATGTATTAATAAATAAAATATGCGGAGAGCCTAGCCAAAATTTCTCACGAAATGCAAGGCGGTGAGAGTACCTCATTAGTTTAAATCAAAATAAAAATGGAGACGTGATCATGAAGGTAATGGCATTTAATGGGAGTCCCAGAAAGACATGGAACACTGCTACACTCCTGAACAAAGCACTGGAAGGTGCAACATCGCAAGGAGCCGAAACTGAGCTGATTCATCTCTACGATCTCCACTACAGTGGATGCATTAGCTGCTTTGCATGCAAGTTGAAAGGCGGCGCGAGCTATGGCAATTGTGCTGTAAAAGATGAGCTGACACCAATTCTCGCTAAGATCAAGGATGCAGATGCTGTTATACTTGGTTCCCCCAATTATCTAGGGTCGCCAACCGGCACAATGAAAGCCTTTTTAGAAAGACTGGTTTTTCCATACCTCGTCTATGATGCAAGTTTTTCGACACTATTTAAAAAAAGCATCCGAACAGGATTTATCTATACGATGGCCTCAGCGGATGCCTGGATGAAACAAATGGGCTACGACCAAGCTGTTATATATATTGAACTGATGATGAAGCTGGCTTTCGGTACGTCTGAATCCCTTGTAGTCAATGACACCTATCAATTTGAGGACTATTCGAAATATGTTACAACCAGATTCGATCCCGTGGAAAAAGCGAAAAGACGGGGAGAAGTATTTCCCAACGATTGCAAAAAAGCCTTTGAGATGGGAGTAAGATTTTCTCAGCATCAATAGTAGAAGTGTAATAAGGCCTGAATGCGCAATGAAGAAGTATTTCATTTAGGTAGGATAAAGGATAGTGAAAAAGTTCTGTCTATTGTACGTTTAGGCCCACCAAAGACTCCTCTGAAGTTAAGATCAATCATACTTACCTTTCTATTCGTTCGAATTCTCAATCGTTATTATCTGTTCCATTACAGCGTTTGATTGAGGGATTTCTGTTGTCTTGTAAGGTTGAGAACAAATCACCTGCGACCATTTCATTCTATAAGAATATCCTCGATAAATTCCGATGGTTCTTGGAAAAGAATAGCATCCAGGATATCGATGCCAATACAATCAGAAACTTCCTCGGATATTTGAAAGATACGCCTAATCGATGGGACACAAATAATGCTCGAGCAAACAATCCAGTATCGCCGGTAACGGTAAAGAGCTACTACATAGGCCTATCAGCTTTGTTTACGTGGGCTATGGAAGAGGGATTGATTGAACACAATCCAATGACGAATGTGAAGAAACCAAAGCTGCCGAACAGGACGGTCAAGGGATTGGACACAGAAGTTGTACGGAAGCTCATTGATGAAGTCAATGGCAGAGACGTATCGGCATTGCGAAACAAGGCAATGCTTTACATGTTCCTCGATACTGGCTTGAGGCTATCAGAACTGACTGGATTAATGCTATCGGATATCGACTTCAAGAATGGCATCATCAAGACCATTGGCAAGGGTAATAAAGAGAGATATGCACGTATTGGAGTCAAGACACAGAAGGCTTTGTGGAACTATCTCGCAGTAAGGCCAGTTGATACCGAACATGTTTGGCAGGGTAAAGCGAACGGCAAGATGACTAAAGACGGTATAGCTCAAATGATACGTAAACTTGGTAAGAGGCT
>JBEKCL010000087.1:0-25010 GCA_050014895.1 Dehalococcoidia bacterium | reverse complement strand
ATGGTCTGCGTTCTTAATGACATCAAGATGATGTTCAATGATTATGACCGTGTTGCCTGAGCTTACCAATCTCTGCAATACTTTCAACAGGCAATCAATATCAGCGAATGACAACCCTGTTGTAGGCTCATCGAGTATATAAACCGTCCGGCCAGTGGAGCGGCGTGATAATTCTGAAGCCAATTTGACACGTTGCGCCTCACCTCCTGAAAGGGTGGGGGCCGGCTGTCCCAACCTCATATAGCCCAGGCCGACATCGTTCAATGTGGCCAGCTTATTCTTGATCTTGGGGAAATGTTCGAAGAACGCAGTGGATTCCTCGATTGTCATATCCAGCACATCTGCAATATTTTTACCTTTAAACTGTATCTCCAGCGCTTCCCTGTTATAGCGTTTACCTTTGCACACTTCACATGGAACGGTAACATCCGGGAGAAATTGCATCTCAATCTGGATATATCCTTCGCCCTGGCAGGCTTCACAACGCCCACCACGCACGTTAAAAGAAAACCGGCCCGGGCCATAGCCACGCACCTTTGCTTCCGACACAGAAGCAAACAACTCCCTGATAGGGGTGAAGGCCCCGGTATAGGTTGCGGGATTGCTGCGAGGGGTACGGCCGATAGGAGATTGATCGATATTGATTACCTTATCAATATTCTCCGTGCCTGTCACTGAATCGCATTTGCCCGGTTTTTCCCTGGATTTATAAAATATCTGTGCCAGTTTCTTGTAAAGAACATCATTCATGAGCGTGCTTTTACCGCTGCCGGATACACCGGTTATACAGACCAGCTTGCCCATAGGGACCTTAACGTTTATATCTTTCAAGTTGTTTTCCCTGGCCCCTTTGATAACAAGATATTTACCCGAACCGGTCCGCCGGGTTTCAGGCATAGCTATCACCCTTGTTCTGCTTAAATATTGCCCTGTCAGCGACTCCGCACTCTTCATGATATCGTGGATAGTGCCTTCAGCCACAACATGTCCCCCATGCTCTCCCGCCCCCGGTCCCAGGTCAACTATATAATCGGAAGCCCGCATCATGCCTTCGTCATGTTCAACACTTATAACGGTATTACCCAGGTCTCTAAGCTTCTTAAGCGTATTTATCAGCCGGTGGATATCTGCAGGATGCAAGCCTATTGTCGGTTCGTCGCAGATATAAAGCACACCCATTAAACCGCTACCTATCATGGTTGCAAGCCTTATTCTCTGGGACTCTCCACCGCTGAGGGTCGCCGATGAACGGTCCAATGTCAGGTATCCAAGCCCAATATCTTTAAGGAAACCAAGCCTGGAGTCTATCTCTTTGACTATCAGTTGAGCAATCGTTTTTTCGTTGGGAGTAAGCACCGGCTTTCCGTCACTCTCGCCCATGATATTGTGCACCCAGGAGCTTGCGTCAACAGCAGACATGGCCGTCACGTCCATGATATTTATTTTATCGATCAATATGGCCAATGTCTCCGGCTTTAGTCTCCTACCCTGGCAGACAGGGCAAGCCGAAGCCGACATATATCTCTGTATTTCTACACGCCGATTTTCCGACTCTGTCTCCCTGTACAGCCGTTCCAGGTTGGGTATCACACCTTCAAATCCGACGGCATACTCACGTACCTTGCCAAAACGGTACCTGTGCCTGTGCAGGTCAGGATTCTCACCATATAAAACCAGTTCAACCTGTTCCCTGGTCAATTTCTTGAAAGGGACCTTCAAGGAGAATCCATAACGCTCTGCAATTTCTTCAAGATTGTTTAAATACCATGTATAGGTGGCCCATGGCCTGATAGCTCCCTCGGCTATTGTGAGGTCCCTGTTGGGAACAACCAGGTCGGGGTCAATCTCAAGCTTAATCCCCAGGCCGGTACAAGCCGGACATGCCCCATGCGGGCTATTGAAACTAAAAGTACGAGGCGCTATTTCGCCGAGGCTGATACCACAATGGACACAGGCGAAGTGCTCCGAAAAAAGCAACTCTTCCCCATCCGTAATAGCTATGAGTACAACCCCACTGCCAAGCTTTAAGGCCGTCTCAACAGAGTCGGCGATACGTGCCCTGTTGCTTTCATCACCGGTAATGATACGGTCAACAACCGCCTCAATATTGTGTTTTTTATTTTTATCCAGCTTTATCTCTTCTGAAAGGTCACGTACATAGCCGTCAACCCTGATACGGACAAAGCCGGCTTTCTTTAAATCGTCCATTACCTGCAGATGCTCGCCTTTCCTATCTCTGATCAGCGGAGAAAGTATCATGATGCGGCTGTCCGCTTTAATTGTGAGGACGGCATCCACGATTTGTTGGACCGTCTGACGTGCTATCTCCCGTCCGCACTGCGGACAGTGTGGACGCCCCACCCGTGCAAAAAGTAATCGTAAATAATCATAAATTTCAGTTACCGTGCCAACAGTGGAACGCGGATTATGAGACGGGCCTTTCTGGTCTATGGATATTGCAGGGCTCAGTCCTTCTATATAATCAACATCAGGTTTATCCATGCGTCCAAGGAACTGGCGTGCGTAAGCAGAAAGGGACTCGATATAACGTCTCTGACCTTCCGCATAAATTGTATCGAAGGCCAAAGAGCTTTTCCCCGATCCAGAGACGCCGGTAATCACTACCAGCTTATCGCGCGGTATGGTAACATCAATGTTTTTCAGATTATGTTCACGGGCCCCGCGAACGACAATATTGTTGAGTGTCATATGATATATCCCAGCCTAAATAAGACCATACTATTGTAGCACCGTAGTATCAACGCGTATAAAAGAAGGGGGCCGGCGTCTGCCGGCCCCCTGGCACTGCTATATTCAATAATTAGATACGACTATTTCTTAACGGGCCCGATAGGCCAAACGACCTTTCCGTAAACCTCGTTAAGAACCTGTGCCAAGCCGGCATAAATAGCAGACAGGCCACAGATAATTCCTTCCCATCCTGCAATGATACCAACTACTGCGCTGCCAGTCGCATCGCTGATTGCCAGCAAGAAAAAGAGAATGGTCAGAGACAAGAACACAAACTGAAGTGCACGATTGAGCTTCAATGTGCCTACAAACATGATAAGCGTGAAAATACCCCACATTATGAAATAGGCCACCATTCCAGCTGCATCTGTTTTATCCCACCATCCCAATTTCGGCATAAGCAACAATGCTACCAGGGAAAGCCAGAAAAGTCCGTATGACGTAAAGGCAGTGGCACCAAAGGTATTATTCTTTTTCCACTCCTCGATACCGGCGATTACCTGGGCAAGACCGCCATAGAAAATTCCCATAGCCAAAATCATCGATCCAAGTGGGAAAATTCCGGCATTATGAATGTTGAGAAGCACTGTGGTTATGCCAAAACCAAGTAGTCCCAGAGGTGCCGGGTTTGCTGTTGAGTCTTTGATTATCCTTTCGTTATCCGCCAAATTAATACCTCCTGTTTTTTTATGAAACTGGTTCGCTATTATACGTGGCTGTCACTGGAGGTGTCAACGCACGTATGCACGATCGTCCAAATCAGCTCCATTATCGGGTAACAAAAAACGGCGCTGCGTTGTCGGCAGCGCCGTTTTTTCACTACTAATTAATTTAGATCCTGTTTTTTACCAGGTCGTCCACTACTGAGGGATCAGCAAGTGTGCTGGTATCTCCCAGGCTGGAAACATCGTCGGCTGCGATCTTGAGCAGGATCCTGCGCATGATCTTGCCGCTGCGGGTCTTGGGCAGCCCGTCAGCCCACTGGAGCTTGTCCGGTGTAGCAATGGGGCCAATCTCTTTGCGGACATGGGCGATCAACTCTTTCTTAAGATCGTCTGATTTCACCTGTCCGGTCTTGAGTGTGACATAGGCATAAATGCCCTGGCCCTTAATTGGGTGAGGCATGCCGACCACGGCTGCTTCTGCAACAGCGGGATGAGAAACAAGAGCGCTCTCAACCTCGGCAGTACCGAGCCTGTGACCGGACACGTTGATGACGTCATCGATACGGCCCATCAGCCAGTAATAGCCATCTTCGTCAACCCTGGCACCGTCACCGGTGGTGTAAACGCCCGGGTTCTGTATGAAATAGGTATTCTTGAACCTCTCAGGGTCTCCATAAACGCCGCGCATAAGACCCGGCCACGGTTTCTCAATGATAAGCGAACCGCCCTCGTTGGGTCCGGCCTGTGTGCGGTCTTCCCTGATGACTTTGACAGCAACGCCAAAGAACGGTAAGGTTGCGGAACCCGGTTTCAGGGCCCATGCTCCTGGCAGCGGGGTGATGAGGATGCCGCCGGTCTCAGTCTGCCACCAAGTGTCAACGATAGGGCACCTGCTGCCGCCAACCACGGTGTAATACCACATCCAGGCTTCGGGGTTGATCGGCTCGCCGACAGAACCGAGCAGCCTGAGAGAGCTGAGGTCATGCTTCTTTACCCAGTCATCACCGTCTTTCGCAATAGCACGGATGGCGGTTGGAGCTGTGTAAAGGATATTGACTTTGTATTTCTCAATAATGTCCCAGAACCTGTCCGGTTTGGGATAGTTGGGAACGCCTTCGAACATGAGACTGGTAGCGCCACAGGCCAGCGGTCCGTAGACAATATAGCTATGTCCGGTTACCCAGCCGATGTCGGCGGTGCACCAGTAAGTATCCTCATCTTTATAATCGAAGATGTATTTGAAAGTGACCATGCAATAGAGAAGATAGCCTGCCGTAGTGTGCAATACACCCTTTGGCTTGCCGGTGCTGCCGCTGGTGAAGAGGATGAACAGGGGATCTTCAGCATCCATCTCTTCCGGCTTGCAGGGTTTCTTTACATCATCAGCGTCCATTTCCTTGGCCCAGAGAATATCGCGCCCTTCCACCATGGGGGCATTATTGTTGGCTCTGTTGACCACGACTACTTTTTTACAATCAGGGCATGACTTTAATGCTTCATCTGCATTGGCTTTGCTGTTGACTACTTTGCCGCCGCGGTAGTAGCCGTCAGCACAAACAAGTAACGATGCTTTGGAAGCGTCAATCCTGTCACGCAGGGCATCTGCACTGAAGCCGCCAAATACGATGCAGTGAATGGCGCCGATCCTGGTGCAGGCCAGCATGGCGATGGCCAATTCAGCGATCATAGGAAGATAAATTGCCACACGGTCGCCCTTTTTGACGCCCTGTTTTTTCAGAACGTTGGCGAATTTGTTAACTTCCCACCATAGCTGTTCGTATGTATATGTTTTGGAATCTCCAATATCACCTTCAAATATGATGGCGGCCTTGTTCTTGCGCCAGGTCTTCAGGTGCCTGTCAAGGCAGTTGTAGGATACGTTGAGTTTGCCGCCTACGAACCATTCGTGCTTGCCGTTCTTGAAGTCATCGATCAGTACTTTATCCCACTTTTTAAACCAATCGATCTGGGTAGCCTGTTCAGCCCAGAAACCCTCCATATCGTCAATGGAGCGCTTGTACATTTTTTTGTACTCGGCCATGCTCTTGATATAGGCCTGTTTGGTGAATTCTTTGGAAGGTTCAAATTTTCTGTTTTCCACCGACATAGAGGTAATTGTTGATTTTTTCTCTTCAGGTTTGTCTGCCATAACTTGCTTTATTAATCCTCCTTTATATTTGTTGCTATCTATGCTCAGTTAATTACTATGTGAACAGGGCTTTTACGGAAATTTAAGTAAAGGAACATGCCACTATTAAATGAACATTAATACCATTCTATGGGCATAGTACAACCAAACGAAAATGATACATTACAAGATGATCACTGTCAAGCTTCAATTAAGTCACTATATCAGTTGACTTCTGCTGGTTGCGGAAGTACAGATATATCTGCCATACCGTTGCACCGACCGGCAGCGCAAGTATCGCACCCCATAAACCCCCAACATAGCCACCGACAACCAGCAAGATCATAACAACAGCCGGATGTATCTGCATATACTTGCCCTGAATCCAATTCACGAAAACTGTGTTGAGGACGCCCTGGGCAACAATAAATACGACTACGGCCCACAATACCTTGTCCGGCTGCAAAGCCAATGTAACCAGTAGAATTATCAGCCCTGAAACTACTGGGCCTACTATTGGAATGAATTGAGTAACCGCCGTCACCGCTGCCAGGGCAGGCGCATAATCCACTTTCAAAATAGCCAGCCCAATAAATACCAGGAACCCGACAATTAAACCCAGTATTAGCTGTGACCGCAAATACCTGCCCATATTGTCACCTATTATTGTCAGTATATTAGCCGTATGCCTGGCGGCATTAACAGGTAAATAATCATAAAAATACTTTTGGAACGATTCGTAGTCGTTTAGTACAAAGAAAAGGAAAAAGGGCATAATCAGGAAACCCATGACCGTCGGCATGCTGGCAGGAACGACTGCTAAACCACCCACAACAAAATCTTGAACGAATTTGCCCACCGTCGGTCCCATGTTTGCTATGATGGATTCAAACTGCCCGGCAAAAGCCTGCGGCAGCGAGCCGCCAAACGCCTTTATCCATCCTTGAACATTTTCCATGCCCTGATCAATTAATCCAGGAGCTCTGCCTACAAGTGCCCCAGAAGCAGAAACCAATGTCGCCCCTATGTAAATGATGAATAAAACCAAAATCAGTAAAAATACTACAAAGACTAATATTACCGAGATGATCCTCCGGGCTTTCTGTGCTTTGCCTTTGGGCGGGAGCATGTTTTCAAGCCAGTTGACAACAGGCATGAGCATATATGCAAGTAATATGCCAACCAGGAAAGGAATCAGCACCGCCATCGAAGCAGCCGCCAACCATAAGACCAATGCAATAATAATTAGAATCAGGAATAGACGTGCCAATTTATTAAAAGTGCCAGTTGTAGACGACAAGCTATTAACCTCGCTCGTTTAAAACAGCAAAAGCTGCAACAAACACATCAATGTATAATAATGTAAAACAGTGAGATCATCCAGTGCGATTGAATGAGTTACGAACCTGTCTCCGGATTTATTTTGCTTGAAACAGCGCCCTTAGCCCTCCCGGCAGCCTTTGCAACAGCGTCTTTAGCAATATTTACCTTTTCTTTGACCACACGTCGTGTCTCCGTACCCGGCTGTGGAGCATACAGTAAAGCTACGGCAGCACCGATCAAGGCCCCTACTACTAATCCAGCCATAAAACCTGCGTTTGAATCGCTACTCATCCTCCTCCTCCTTCTTTTTAAATATTTCTTTTATCAGGCTGATACCTTTAATAATTCCTTCAACCATAGTCCCCACCTGGGTAACGGGGCGAATTACTTCTTTATCAACATAATCAACCACTCCACCCACCTGGACAACCACCGAATCAGCGGATTCAATCAATGAGGCCGTCTTGCGATAAAATAGAAAAATAATTATGCAGATGAAAATAAGGGCCAATACGCCTACCGATCCCCAGATGACTATAACCAGGTCCCGCCATGCAGCAATATCCATATAAATTGACCTCCAACAATATTAAATCGCAACAACTATAAAGTTAATCTCAAATAGTAGACACCCGACCCGCTGCTCACAATCTGGAATCCAGCTCTCTCAAAAACAGTGAGCATAGGTTTATTCTCATACAAAACTTCAGCGTCAAAAGCCAGTAAACCATTTCTTTTACCCAGGTAAATAAGATAGTCCAATAACCCGGTGCCTATCCCCATTTTCTGATCTTTGTCCCTGACGGCAAATGCAACTTCGGCGCTGTGAACATCCTGCCCTATGCCGTATTGCCCGATACCAACGACCTCTTCATTTTCCTCTTTGCCTACCGTTGCCAGGATCACCAGTTCCTGCGTGTAATCTATAACAACAAATTCCTGCAGCCTTTCATGCGGCATGTCCCTCCTGACTGAGATAAACCGCCTGTACAAGCTCTGATCGGATAGCGAATAGAAGAAATCCTTGATTAGCGGTTCGTCACTGATTTTTGCCGGCCTCAGGAGAACCTGCAAACCTTTTGAGGTAGTCCTGTGCACCTCTAGGGACTCGGGATACTCGCCCCGCTTGCCGGGCACAAACGCCTGGTCCTTGTATATAATGTTCAGTTTCTTGGCCTCTTCAATGAGCCATGCACGGAATTTGGGATGTGCAATTGCTATAAGCTCCATGGCGCGCTCACGCACATTTTTCCCGTGTAAATAGGCAATCCCGTATTCAGAGACTACGTAATGAATATCTCCCCGCACCATGGTTACGCCACTCCCCTCCTGAAGATAGGGCACTATCCTTGAAACAGAGTCTTCCTGCGCTGTGGACTGTATGGTAAGTATGGTCTTGCCATTAAGAGACAGCATGGCGCCCCGCATAAAGTCGGCCTGCCCACCCACACCACTATAGAAAGTCTTTCCAAGCGATTCCGCTGTAGCCTGCCCGGTGAGATCAATCTCAAGGGCGCTATTGATAGCCACCATATTATCATGCTGAGCAATCCTAATCGGATCATTGGTATAGTCTATAGTGCGGAACTCGATTGCAGGATTATCATCTATGTAGTCGTACGTCTCCTTCTTGCCCATGCAAAAAGTCGCTACTGTTTTCCCCCGGTCTATTTTCTTTCTCGAATTATCTATAACACCAAGTTTCATCAACTCCGCGATACCGTCTGACATAAGCTCTGTATGGACACCAAGGTACTTTTTAGCTTTCAAACTCCCGAGTATCGAATTCAGACGACTCCCATATCCGACCTGGATAGTGTCTCCGTCCTGAATAAGCCTGGACACATAGCCACCAATCTTATTTGCAATTTCGTCATCTACCGGTACATTAAATTCAAGAATCGGTTCATCATAGGGAACGATATAATCTATCTTGTCTATATTCAGGAATCCGTCGCCCTGTACACGAGGCATTTGGGAATTGACCTGAGCTATTACCAACTTAGCCTGCTTAATCGCTTCGGCAACAATGTCAACGCTGACACCAAGACTGACAAAACCGTGACGGTCGGGTAATGAGGTCTGGATCAGCGCTACGTCTACACCAACAACACCCTTGCGGAATAGAGCTGGGACCTGAGACAGAAAAATAGGCGTATAATCCGCTAACCCTGCATTCACCGCCTGCCGCGTGTTATCCCCGATGAAAAATGAGTTATGCCTGAAATTCGACTTGAATTTTTCCTTAGTGTAAGCCGCTACTCCCAGGGTCCAAACCTGCAACACCTCGGCATCAAAAAACGCTTTGGGATTGGATTCTACGTATCTAACCAGAGCACTAACCAGGTATTGAGGTTCTGCGCATGCCGTCCCTATAAATATCCTGTTTCCCGGGTGAATTTTCTTAAAAATCTGACTTTCATCAGCAAACTTATCAGGATATTTTTGCTTTAGTTGGTCAAGCCATGTATTACCACCCTTTTCGCCCATATTTTCCTCCGAATTACGCTGATAAAAGTGTACAATTCACATTTGAATTGTATCACAGAGACAACTACTACTAGAAATAAAAAAGGAGGTCCCGCAATTATGTGGGACCTCCTGAGCCGTTTACACTAATTGAAATTATTTAACGGCAAGAGTCTGGGCAATCTCTTTGACAACGGCCTGCGCATCGCCGCCGCCAAAAGTGTTAGCTGATGCGAAAATAATTTTGTCGCCCTGAACAGTGGCCAAGGCATACCCGTAAAGATCGTAAATGCCCATGACTTTGGCGCCTATTACGACTTCGGTAGCGGCTGTCTTGCCATCGGCAAGAGTTGTGGCCTTGGAAGAAACGATATCGACTTTCACACCGAGACTGCTAAGTGCGGGCGCAGAATCGTAGGACGCCTTTACCGCTTTGGCAACGTCGTCTGCTTTTGCAACTACGCTCAGGCCGGCATTGTCAGCGCCCTGAGCGCTGCTGGCAGCGACAGCATAGACCAGATCACCAGTAGCATCAACTTTTACCCATTTCTTGGGATATGAGAAAGATGCGCCAGATTTAGCATCAGTATAGGTGCCGGACTCTCCCCATGATGCGGCTTTAGGGGCAACGGGGGCTGCTGCCGGGGGTGGAGTAGCAGTCTGGCCTCCCGGGGGCGACGGCGGGGTAGACGGAGGGGTTGTAGTTGCCGGTGGGGTAGTTGTGGTCGGCGGAGTAGTGGTAGCCGGCGGGGTTGTGGTTGCCGGTTTGGCTGCCGGTGCACATGATATGGCTACTAGTGTCAGTGCCAGGACAAGGATTGTTACGATGACTAATGCTTTGTTTTTGAACACTTCCTGGACCTCCTTTTAATAAAATTTTGCAGGTTAATCTATGATCGTATTTTTGATAATTGGAGGACTCCTCTCACCTCCCTGGTTATTCTCAACAATCCCTAATTTCATGGCGCTTGAAAAATACCACCCTTTTCCCCCACACTTTCCCTCGAATTACGCTGATTACAGCGTACAATCCATATTTGCATTGTATCATAGAGACAGCTATTACGAGAAATAAAACGGGGCACTGCGCATGCGCAGTGCCCCCTCGAATGCTTGCCTGCTAATATTTATTTGAAGGCCAAGGTGTTGGCTATCTCTTGTACAAGCTTTTTATCACCGCTCAGAGTGTAGACGAAAAGATAGATCGAAGTGTCACCCTTAGTGGCAGCAACACAGTAGCAATAAACACCATATATTGCGACCTGTGCAGATAATTCAACCTGTGCGCCAGGTGTCTTCCCATCAGCCAAAGTGACATTTTTAGTCGAATCGATATTTGCCTTCGCATTAAACTGTTTGAAAATAGGATTGGTATCCAGACCCGCTTTTGCTCCTTTCGATAAATCTGCGGCAGCAGGGAACGCCATAACAACCAGGCTGTTAGCCGTAGTCGAGCTGTCTGCAGCAGCAGAGAAGGGATAATCTCCAGGGGGTGTAACGATCCACGATTTGGGATATTGCAGCGAAAATCCGTATTTATCGTTGGTATACGTAGTAGCTTCATATGAGGTCTTTATTGCGGGGGCAGCTGCCGCGGGCGCAGTAGCGGCCGGCGTGGTAGCAGTCGGGCCTCCCGGAGGTGCCGGCGGGGTTGACGGTGGGGTAGTAGTTGCCGGCGGGGTAGTTGTGGCCGGCGGGGTGGTGGTTGTCGGTTTGGCTGCCGGTGCGCATGACATAGCGACCACTGACAGTGCCAGGACAAGGATTGTTACGATGACTAGTACTTTGTTTTTGAACACTTCCTGGGTCTCCTCCTAAATAAATTTTTGTAGGTTAATCTACGAAAGTATCTTCGAAAACGGGAGAATTCCTCTCACCTCCTTCATTATTCTCCGCAATCCTTAGTTCTATGACGACTGTTAAAATACAATAAATAGCCGGCTAAGTCAAGTATGTATACATATAAATATGTAAGTATGTTTTGAATTAGCAGGCCGATAATGTACAATAAAAACCATAATTCCCCGTTGCTGCAATATTCCCAGATATTATGGAAGGGGCCATATTTTACAATGGGATTTAAAATCGTCATAGCTGATAGCAACGCCAATTTCATGAGTATGCTGGGGCGGGCATTGCTTGATTCTGACTATGCCCTTTATCCGGCAGAATCCAAGGAGACGGCACTGGAACAGATTGCGCAGGGTGATGTGGATGCATGCATACTGGATGTGGACCTGCCGGGCGGCATTGAAGAAGTACTACAAGCATGTATGAATGGAGCCAAGCCCATAGTTGCCATGGGCATTTCGCCGCTAAAAGAGACCGATAAGCTGGTAGAAATAATGTATTATGGTATCCCTTACGTGAAGAAATTCAATAACGAGGGCGAGGCCAAGCTAGACCATATTATTGCACGTATGAATGTACTACTGCGGACACTGCTCATCTTTAGTAAGGATGGTGAATACCAGCGCGGGGTCATAGCCGGCCTGGAAAGCAAGGGGTACAAGGTATTCACGACCCAAAGCCCTGATGACCTGATGCATACCTTCATGCTGAGCGAGCCCAAAGCCGTGCTGGTATATTTCCCTGATCCTGAGGATATCCAAGAAATCTCCAAAATCAGAAAGCTCGATAACCAATTGCCAATCGCTTTAGTATTGAATAATTCGGAAGACGAGGTGGGTGAGCTGCAGAACGATAAGTCAACCCGGATAGCCCCGGTCTTTTTCAGACTTGATGACCAACGATCCATTAATAAGAGAAACCCTTTCCTGCATTCCCACCAATCCCAATTTACCTGCATGAGACAGGTCCCCAACGGTCTCCGGCAATTCAAAGCCCTTTCCATTGTCATATATGGAGGCAGTCACATGGGAACCAGTAAATTCAATCTTCACCTCAGCCTTAGTAGCATGGGCATGCTTGGTCATGTTATTCAGCGCTTCCTGGACAATTCTGAAGAGTATCAATTCCACTTCGGGCAGCAATCTCTGTTCTTTACCGTTGATTCTTAATTCAATGTCAATGCCGCTTTCCTCGGATTTTTGTTTCACGAGCCATGTGACAGCCGGGAGCAGCCCGAGGTCATCAATGATGGAGGGACGCAAGTCCTGGCTGAAGCGTCTGATTCCCTGTAAAGTGACGCCCAGCCTCTGCCTGATATCGTGAAGCACCGTTTTTTGTAGTTGCGAAAGGTCAAGATTATCCCTGATAAAATTGTCCATCAGCCTGGATAGAGCAAATAAGGCCTGTGCCGTGTCATCATGCAATTCACGTGCAATCCTCTTACGCTCCTCTTCCTGCGCCCGCGTAATCTGGTTGAGATAGAAACGCAAATTTTTTTGCATTCTCCTCTCTTCCGTCACATCTCTACCAATATGCTGGAAACCCACAGGCTTGTCGTCTACTGTCATCAGACTTGATGTAAGCATGAAGGTCCTGCGTTCACCATCTTTTCTCAGATTCTGCTGTTCATAAGGTTGGCTGAAAGGCTCTCCGTACAGCAATTTATGCCGTACCTCCCTGGCAAGTTTAAGCATATTCTCATCCATGAACTCCGTTACATTGCTGCCAATAAACTCATTCATGGGATAACCGGTCAGATCCTCGGCAGCTTTATTAGCCCCAAGTATCTTTCCATCAAGATCGTGAAACCAGATTGCATCATGTGCATTTTCAAATAGGTTCCTATAATCCCTGGCCGACTTATAAAGCTGGTCTGCAATTTTTCTCGCCTCTTCGTAGAGCCTGGCATTGGTAAGCGCCGACGCTATTTGTCCGGATATAGTGCTCAATAGGTCAATCTCGTCCGGTAAGAAAGTACGCGGCCTGCGCATGGCCACACACAGGGTCCCGATGACCGCACCTTTGGATTTCATGGGAACAATCAGCATGGGATGCATCTTGTTTCGTATTACCGCCGGCCTGGTCAAGCGGGGATCACTCGATGCATCTGGTACGAGCATTACTTCGCCGGTAGCCACAACCTGACCATTAAACCCTTCTCCCAACTTCACCTTGTCCAATTCATTGGCAGTTTCGGCAGATATACCCTCGTATGCCGTCAACACCAACTCGTTCCTCATAGGATCAATGGTATATACCAGTATTACTTCAACCTCCATCACCTCTCCCACCATCTCCACAGCTGTTTCAATCACTTTTGATGGATCGAGATATTGACTTAGCGCGTTTGAAATAGTATTCAGTGTTGCCAATCTCCTGGCATTAGCCCTGGCTTCCCGTATTCTGGTCTGCAACTGCTGCTGGGTATTCTCCAAGGCTGATACCGCCCTTTTATAACGGCGGTCATCGCCTTCTTTAACACGTTTC
The DNA here is from genome assembly GCA_050014895.1 of Dehalococcoidia bacterium. GTDB lineage: Bacteria > Chloroflexota > Dehalococcoidia > GIF9 > UBA5629 > JAFGLP01. The sequence goes on along the minus strand of JBEKCL010000087.1, from coordinate 11,336 downwards.
CAATATAAAAACACGAACCCCGCAATGGTAACCAGGGTCACTTCAAATATCGAATCGCTAACATTACCGGAATACAGAATAGCCTGAGGCAACATGACGCATAATGACGCCAATATCACTATTAACGTGGGGATTATACCGAAGACAAACCCTGTATAAAGGGCAATCAGGAGAAAAAGATTCCTTTCAATAGTATGCCGGCTCAAATTGAAAAGGAAAACGTCAGACCTGAAACCAGACGGCCAAATAACGTCGCGGTACAGGAAAAGAGTCACTGCCACAAATAAAGCAAGGATTATCCAAAAATGGTAACGGGGCCAAATTTTAGATGGGATCCTCATAATTTAGAGCTTCACAATAAATTATGCAGCTATTAATTAAGTATTTAGCTACGGCAATTCTTCCAGGGTAAGCCAGCCTTTTTTCAGTCCATATACAATTGCTTCCGAACGGGAACCAACTCCCAGCTTATTAAATATGCTGCGTAAATGTGTCTGCACTGTCCGGACACTAAGAGTCAGGCTGTTGGCTATTTCCATATTACTCATTCCTGTGGCAGCCAGCCTGAGTACCTCCATTTCCCTGTCGCTTAAAACCTCGCTCGATGTCTGAGTAGAAGCTTCCTCCACCGGCGCCCTCAACCTATTAAGTACCTTCTTCATGATCTTGGGATGGAGTACCGGCTCTCCAGTCATAACCTGCCTGATTGCATCAATCAATTCCTCGCCGCTGGATTCCTTTAAAAGGTATCCGGCAGCACCCGCTTCCAGCAAAGCAAATACGTACTCATCATCGTCATACCCCGTCAGTACAAGTATTGCCATATTAGGATACAGAGCTTTTATCTGCTTGGTAGCTTCTATCCCGTTGAGCCTGGGCATAGATACATCCATGATAATTATTTGGGGCTTCCATTTTTTAGCCAGCTCTATGGCTTCAATACCATCACTGGCCTCACCGACCACTTCAAAATCACTCTGTGATTCCAGCAATCTCCGCGTCCCTTCCCTGACAACCTTATGATCCTCAGCAAGAAGAATTGTTATTTTATCCATCACTCTCTCCATCAACGTGTGATTATATACACAATAAATACAGCATTCAAGCCACGAAGTATGTTATTAAGCCTAAATACCTAGGTATTTTACGTTAATTTGCGCAAAGTAACTAATTCATTCACTTCATGCAATGCCATCGTAAAGGCGCATAAGTTTTGCTTTATCTGCGATTAGGCTTTGAGGCGGATGGAATAGATATTCATTTTATATATTCTTTTCACAATTGTTCTTCCCACAAATCAATGACAACAATTTAGCCTTGCATGGAGGTGATCCCTATTTCCCGCGATATAATTGAAAGGCTCAGCCAGGCATCTCACTCCGCTACTGATGAGCAAAATAATTTCTGGAAAGGCAAATCTCCTTGCTGGGAAATGTGTCATTGTCCGGCCATGATCCGTGAAGAATGTCCCTCTCCAAAATATCAGTTCTTACCCTGCTGGCAAATTGAAGGAACATATTGCAAGCTCGATGATTATGGGGAAACGGGCACCGATACCAGTATATGCGAAGTCTGCCGGGTATATAAGAAATATGGTAAGGGAGAACCGATTGAGTTGAAGTTATTCGGCAGGGGAATAGATAGTTCTCTCAAATCCCTTGAGAAGGCAGCCAAACTTTGACTGAACAATCAACGTTCTCGTGTCTATTAAAGAGGCCGTTAAGCTTTGACCATGAGTTCGAAAAGTACTATAATACGTGTTCGGTTCGGCTTGACGATTATATAGTCTTACCAGGGGAATAGGTTTGCGAGAGCTATTCCCCTTTTTAATGTAAATATCCTGAGCTAGGAGGATTTTATGGCAAAGTCAAAGTCAACCCCTGTATCCACAGACACCGGAAGAGGCTTCGCAGGCAAGGCATTCCAGCGTATCCAGGGAATCATTGACGACACCGGCGGCCAAGCAGGAGCGCCAATCCGCGTTTTGCAGCAGGCACAAGGCGTCGTCGGTTATCTCCCGCCAACCGTGCTCAAAACAATCTCCAGGGACTTAAAGATCCCTTTGAGTGAATTACACGGTGTTGTTACTTTCTACAGTTTCTTTACCATGTTGCCCAAAGGAAGGCATGTCATTCAGGTATGCCTGGGCACGGCCTGCTACGTAAAGGGAGGCCAACAAATACTCGATATACTCAAGAAAGACTACGGGCTTGAACCAGAGGGGATCACCCCGGACGGAAAATTCTCCCTTGAGATCGTTCGCTGCCTGGGTTGCTGCGGGCTCGCACCGGTCATTGCCATAGGCGACGACATCCACAGGAAAGTTAAACCAGGCCAGGTAAAAGATATCTTGAGTATGTACCACTAGGAGGTATAAAGAAGTGCCTAAGATAACCTCTATTGCAGAACTAGAACAAGTTAAAAAAGCAGTCGAACCAAAACTCAAAATCCGTGCTGACGCGGATTTCAGCCATTTTAAAAATGCACCCCAGATTTGTATCCAGCAGTGTAGGGGTATGGGCTGTACCGCTGCTGGCGGCGACAAGGTGACCGAGCTATTTGAAGAACTCATTAAGAAGAAGGGCATGGAGAGCAAGCTTACCATCGTCAGGACAGGATGCCTGGGTCCTTGTGAAATGGGTCCCACCGTAATCGTAAATCCCGGTGACATCCTCTACGTCAGGGTAAAACCGGAAGATGTAAAGGAAATTTTTGAAAAACATATTATGAAAGGGGAGGTGGTAGAAAGACTGGTCTACCATGATCCTACTACCGGAAAGGCAGTGCCTGAGCGTCTGAAGATCAACTTCCTGGCAGACCAGGAATTCCGCATTCTGCATAATAACGGTATTATCGACCCGTGGAACATTGAAGAGTATATCGCCCGCGGCGGTTATGAAGCACTGGCCAAAGCCCTGTATAAAATGAAGCCTGAAGATGTCCTGGAAGAGGTCAAGAAATCAGGCCTCAGGGGCAGAGGAGGCGCAGGTTTCCCAACCGCTACAAAATGGGGATTTCTTAAAAACGCCCCGGGCACAGTGAAATACCTGGTGTGCAACGGAGACGAAGGCGACCCCGGAGCATACATGAACCGTGCAGTGCTCGAAGGTAACCCTCATTCAATTATTGAAGGTATGATACTGGGTGCCTATGCAGTAGGTAATGTAAAACAAGGTTTTGCTTATATACGTGCCGAGTACCCTCTGGCAATTGAAACTTTGAGCGCAGCTATCGCACAGGCGCGCGATTACGGCTTGCTTGGCAAGAATATACTCGGAACCGATCTTGAATTTAACCTGGACATCTTCCCGGGTGCAGGCGCTTTCGTCTGCGGCGAGGAAACAGCCCTATTGATCTCAATCGAGGGGAAACGCGGCATGCCAAGGCAGAGACCGCCGTTCCCGGCTGAAAAGGGCCTTTTCGGCAAACCAACAGCCATCAATAACGTGGAAACATGGTCTATCCTCCCACGGATACTGCGGGAAGGCGCTGACTGGTTTGCAAGCGTAGGCAGCGAGAAAAGCAAGGGCACCAAGTCTTTCAGTCTCGTAGGCAAAGTAAATAATGTAGGCCTGGTGGAAGTCCCGCTGGGAACCAGCCTAGGCAAGATAGTATTCGATATCGGAGGCGGCATCCCCAAGGGCAAGAAATACAGGGCCACGCAGGTGGGTGGACCTTCCGGCGGCGTCATCCCCATCGAACATGTTAACGTGCCGGTCGATTACGACTCGGTAACGGCGCTGGGCGCTATCATGGGTTCAGGCGGCCTGGTAGTAATGGATGAAGACAACTGCATGGTGGACATCGCAAAGATGTTCCTTGGGTTTACCAGAGATGAGTCATGCGGCAAATGCGTACCTTGCCGTGCTGGCATCCCCAAGCTGCTGGCCCTATTGACCAAAATTACCAACGGTAAGGGAACATTGGAGGACCTGGACACAATCTCAGAGCTAGGGGAGATGATCCAGAAGACATCGATATGCGGCCTCGGTCAGACGGCCCCCAATCCGGCTATATCTACCCTGAGGCACTTCAGGGAAGAGTATGAAGCACACATAATCGATAAGAAATGTCCCGCTGTACTTTGCCAGGCATTGTTCAGGGCTCCGTGCCAGCATACTTGCCCGGTAGGCATTGACGTACCCGGTTACATAGCCCTTATAAAGGAAGGAAAGCCCGCTGAAGCATACAAGCTGATCAGCCAGAGATTACCCATACCGATGACGGTAGGCCGTGTTTGTCCTCACCCGTGCGAGAGCAAGTGCCGCAGGGGCCAGGTTGACGAAGCCATCTCGATCCGGCATCTCAAGAGGTATTGCTCAGATTATGCCTGGGAGCATGGCCTTTCATACACACCCGAGGTCAAGAGCGCTAAAGCTGAGAAGATTGCAGTAATAGGCGCCGGCCCGGCCGGGCTTTCCGCCGCATGGGACTTCGCAATTGAAGGTTACAAGGTGACAGTCTTTGAATCCCTGCCGGTAGCAGGCGGGATGCTTGCAGTAGGCATTCCCGAGTACAGGTTACCCAAGGATATCCTGAACAAGGAAATAGATAACATTAAGAAACTGGGTGTTGAGATCAAGCTGAACACCCCGGTCAAGGATATAGACGCCCTTTTCAAAGAGGGCTATAAAGCGGTATTCGTTGCCATCGGCGCCCATAAGGGCGATAAGATGGGCATCCCGGGCGAAGAACTCCAGGGAGTCTACGACGCAATCGACTTCCTGAGGAACCTCAGCCTCGGGAAGGATATCAAAGTCGGCAAGAAAGTCGCGGTAATCGGAGGCGGCAACTCCGCCATCGACGCAGCCAGGGTTGCCCTGCGCAAAGGCGCCGACGAAGTACACATTGTGTATCGCAGAGAAAAGGCTGACATGCCCGCCGAGCTGGAAGAAATCGCTGCAGCGGAAGAAGAAGGCATTAAACTTCATGTCCTTTCCGCCCCGGTAAAGGTGATCGGCAAAGACGGTAAAGTGACCGGAATCGAATGCAACAAGATGGCTCTGGGCGACTTCGATAAGAGCGGCAGGCGCTCACCTAAAGCCATACCGGGTTCCGAATACACGCTCCAGATAGATATGTTGATTGAGGCCATCGGCCAGAGACCGGATACTGCCTCGATCAAATTGGGCGATACCAAGCTTGGTAAAGCCGGCACGCTAGTTGCTGACAAACGAACACTGGCAACCGATCAAAAGGGCGTGTTCGTGGGCGGCGATGCATTTACCGGCCCATGGACAGTGATAGAAGCTGTAGCATCCGGCCAGAGAGCAGCATCTTCGATAAAGAGATACCTAACCGGCAAGGAATTGGGCCCGAGAGTTGACCGAAAAGATGCTGAAACATTCAAATATGGTATGGTCCCCCCCACTGACGAAGAGACCAGTGAAAAAGCCCGTATCGGCATCGCAGAGTTACGCCCGGCAGACCGGAGAACTTCCTTCAAAGAGGTTTGTGTTAACTACACTGCCAAGGAAGCCAAGGAAGAATGCAGCAGATGCCTGAGATGCGATATTGAATAGGAGAAAGGGCAAATGAGCGAAATAACATTAACTATTAACGGAAACCAGGTCAAGGGTCAACAGGGTGACACTGTACTGAACGTTTGCCAGGCAAACGGAATTGATCTGCCAACTTTATGTCATTATAAAGGACTTACGGATGTAGGCGCCTGCAGGCTTTGCCTTGTTGAAATTGAAAAAGAAAGAAATCTCGTGCCTGCTTGCACTTATCCAGCCCGTGATGGTCAGGTAGTTGCTACCAGCACCCCAAGGCTGGAGAAATACCGCCGTCTGGTACTGGAACTCCTATTCACAGAACGCAACCATCTCTGCGCTTATTGTGTGGCCAGCGGTGACTGTGAACTGCAGAACCTCGCTTACAAATACCAGATGGACAATGCAAGGTATCAGTATGCCTGGCCAGTCCAGACCACTGACTCCTCGCATCCTTCCATAGTTATGGACCATAACCGCTGCATCCTGTGCGGACGGTGCATAAGGACCTGCGATGAGATGGCAGGGGCCCATACGCTGGACTTCATGAAGCGCGGTTGGAAGACAAATGTATCCGCTGACATCAATCAACCTTTGGGAGAGTCCTCCTGCATATCCTGCGGAGGGTGCTTCCAGGCCTGCCCAACCGGCGCTATCTTCTCCAAAGGCAGCGCTTACAGGGGCCGCCCGGTAGAATGCGCAGCAATCTCATCCAACTGTGCAATCTGTGGAATTGGTTGTGATATCACCGGCCTGGTCAAGGACAATAAGCTGGTCAGAATAGACAGCCCCGATATGACAAAACCACGCGGCCTGCTCTGTGAAATAGGCCGATTTGGGCCTCTCTATCAGGAAGCAGAGAGGGTCAAATCCCCGATGAAAAAGAATTCGAAGGGTCAGCTTGCAAGCTGCACTTACGAAGAAGCTTTTGAAGCTATTGCCAAGAAGCTAAGCGGCGTAGAGAATGTTGCCGGCCTAGCTTCCGCAAAGGCTAATACTGAAGCACTTAAAGCTTTTGCCGATCTTATGACAACGACCATCGGCAGCAAAATGGTAGATACGTTGGATGGCGACGATTTCCGTACCATCACCCAGGGTATTGCCAAGTTCGACTCAAAAGCCGGACTTGATATGGAAGCAAAGCTCGAGGACATTCTAACCGCAGATGCCATCCTTTTAATCGGGGCACACCCCATCAAGACCCATCCCATTATCGGTTCATATATTATGCGCGCAGCCGCAAAGAACAAGGCCCAGCTGGTTGTTTTGGACCCGCTTCGCAACCCATTCACCTTCCGTGCTGCGGTATGGCTGAAACCGACTGAAGGCAAAGAAGGTACAACGATCAAGGCGATAGGAAACGCTATACTGGAGCATGGACTACCCAAGACTGCAGGAGACAAGAGTAAATTTACCGCTTCATTCAGTGAAACTGCACCCAAGAAGGTAAGCAAAGAGCTTGGGTTGGATGTTCATGATATTTATAAAGCTGCTGAAGTTTTGGCAGAATCCAAGAATGCTATTATCATCTATGGTAGCGGCATACTTCAATACAAAGATGCCGACCTGGTGGCAACGATTTTAAACCTTGGGGCACTGATAAGCGAGAACAACAAACCCAAGGTCATCTCCTTAAAACGTTGCGGCAATAGCCGCGGCGCCTGGGAAATCGGGCTTGCCAACGCAAAGAGCTCGATTGTCTCTGAATTATCGAAAGGCAAAACCAAGGGTTTATACTCACTACTAGCGGATGACCTGGCAGCGTCTCAGATGCTTGCAGACGGCTTAAAAGGAGTTGAATTTACCGTCGTTCAAACGAGTTACTTATCACCGTTTGCAGCAAAAGCGGATGTTGTTCTACCTTCCCTGCTCTGGACTGAGTCTAAAGGCAGCTACACTACCCTGGACGGAGTCAGTAAATCCACTACGCCGATGGTCAAAGCTCGTGGCGACATCAAGACAGATGCAGATAGCTTGAAGGAAGTTGCCAGGCATCTTAAAAAATAACGCCTGTAAGGAGTGAACAAATGGCAAAAGTTAAAGTTGCTACAGTCTGGCTGGAATCATGTGCAGGTTGCCACATGTCGTTACTGGATATAGATGAATTTATTATCGACCTGTCCAAACTGGTCGAATTCCGCAGAAGCCCGATAACCGATATTAAAGGCTTTGATGATGTTACAGTGGGCATCATTGAAGGCTCGGTCGGCAATGAAGAGGAGAAAGAAATACTGGAAGAGCTACGGCACCATAGCCAGATATTGATGGCGATGGGTGATTGCGCCTGCTTCGGAGGCGTTTGCGCAATGCGCAATACGCTGGACAAAGAAGACGTATTGAAACGCGCATATATCGACACTCCCAGCACATACAAGGGCAAGATACCCGTAGCGCCCGGCGTGCCGGCCCTTTTAGATAAGGTATACCCTTGCAACCAGATAGTTAAGATTGATTGCTACGTACCCGGCTGCCCGCCGGAGCCTGAGGCGATCAAATATGCACTTACTGAATTGCTGGCTGGCAGGCTGCCTACTATTCCCAGCAACATAATGCGCTTTGATTAAAGAGGTGAAATATGGCAAGTAAGATAATTGAAATTAATCCGATTACGAGAGTCGAGGGACACGGAAAGGTCACCATTCAACTCGACGATGCTGGAAATGCAGTCTCTGCACGGTTCCATGACACGCAGTTCCGTGGTTTCGAGAAATTCTGTGAGGGCCAGGTCTTCTGGGAAATGCCCAACCTTACGCCCAGGATCTGCGGCATTTGTCCTGTCAGCCATCAGCTTGCATCAGCCAAAGCTTGTGATGCGATACTGGGTGTTGAACTTACCCGCCCGGCCAAGCTGCTAAGGGAATTGCTGCATATGTCGCAGTATATCCAATCGCACGCTCTTCATTTCTTCCACCTCGCCAGCCCTGACTTTTTGCTGGGTTTCGATTCTGATCCTGCAACAAGGAATGTTATAGGACTCATCGGGGCAGATCCTGCGCTTGCAACCGAGGCGGTCAAACTGCGCAGTCTCGGTCAGACAATGATTAAGAAACTTGGTGGTAAAAAAGTCCACGGCAATGCTGCCCTGCCGGGAGGCATGACAACCGCGCTTTTAGCTGAAGACAGGGACCATTTCCTGAAGCAAATGGATTGGGCGATGGCAGATGCCCAGCTGGCAGTAAAGATCCTGTTAGATTATGTGTCGAAAAACGCCGCAATGGTTGATAGTTTTGCCAAATTCCCATCGGCTTATATGGGTATGGTCGACAAGGATAATAACCTGGCTCTCTATGACGGCAACCTCAGATTGATCGATTCAAAGGGAGTTGTCCTGGAAGATCAGTTCAATCCCGCAAACTACCTTGACATCATTGCTGAATATGTCGAGGACTGGTCATACATGAAATTCCCGTTCTATAAGAAACTTGGATACCCCGGTGGAATATACAGGGCTGGCCCTCTGGGACGCCTTAATGTATGCACCGGCATTACCACACCGCTAGCCAATGCTGAACTTAAAAAGTTCAAGAGCCTGAGCAAGTTCGGCTTTGTCGAAGGTTCCATGTACTATCATTACGCACGCCTGATCGAGCTCATTTATGCGATCGAGAAAGCCCGTGAGCTATTGGAAGATAAGGACATCACATCCACCGATTTACAGGTCAACTCCAAGAAGTACAATGAACAGGGTGTAGGCGTCGTAGAAGCGCCCAGGGGCACACTTATCCACCATTACTGGGTTGATGACACCGGCAAGATAACAGGCGTCAATCTCATCGTAGCCACCGGCCACAACAATGCAGCCATGAACCGCTCTGTCTACGAAGTGGCTAAAGACTACATTAAGAAAGGCAATATTACCGAAGGCATTCTTAACAGGGTTGAAGCAGCAATCCGCTGCTACGATCCCTGCCTGTCCTGTTCCACTCACGCTCTCGGGCAAATGCCGCTACTTATCGAGCTGAGAGCACCCGACGGTGAGATTGTAAAACAAATATACAGCTAGCAGAATTACAGGTAATCTTCAGGGGCGGGCTACCGATTTGTAGCCCGCCCCTCTTTTTTGATATCGTTTGATATGGATTGCACGATAATAATAGAAGGCAGGGAGATCAAAGCCAAAGCTAATTCCAGGCTGCTGTGGGCGGCGCTAGATAACGGCCTTTTTATTCCAAATTTATGCGCTATGCGAGATATCCCAAAGCCCTTCGCTTCATGCCGGTTGTGTTTCGTGGAGATCTCCGGCCATGCCGAACCGGTTGCCGCATGTACTGAACCGATTGTTGATGGCATGACAGTAAAACTGCAAAGCCCCAAAATAAGCAGGCTGCGGAAGAGCTCTTTTGACCTTCTGATGAGCAATCACCGCCTGGACTGCTCCCACTGTGACAGGAACAGAAGATGCGACCTTCAAAATATCGCGCATTCCGAACATTTTAAGCTTACTAATAAACATTTGAAAATAATTGACTTCAATCTGCCCATCGATTCAAGTCATCCCCTGTTCTCATTTGACAGGAATAAATGCATCTTATGCGGCAAGTGTGTGCGGGTATGCCAGCAGGACGGCGCAGGAGTATTGGATTTCGCCTACCGCGGAATCAGCACCGTGGTATCTACGTTTGCCGGTACCCCATTGTCGGAAACAGCCTGTAATTCCTGCCTGGCCTGCGTAGCCGTTTGCCCCGTGAGCGCACTTTATTTGAAACAACCGCAAATGAAGGCGGCGAATGTCTGATCAAACTTCTGAACCTGAACTTATTTCCGAAGAAACGGCCAAGGCATTGACTGACAGCTATCTGCACGAGCGCTATTACGATTTCGATAAAGTATTATTCAGTTCTGTTGAAAATGCCTGTAATCAGGAGAAGCCGGTATACCTCATTTACGGAACGGTCCACGTCAAGACACGCGGCTTGTTTGACCGTCTCATGCTGGATAAAAAGGCATTTACATACAAATTCAAGGTGGAAGTGAACGCGGTCACCGGGCGTGTTATCAATTACGAACTCGAGTGACAGCTCAGGAATATTCGTCCCAGGCGTCTTTGCCTATCAATGGAACAAACCGTACTGCTCCCAGGTTTTCTACTCTATTATGTGATTCGCCCCTGGTGACCTTCAGGAGTTCTTGCTCCCACCTGGACCCCACCGGTATTACAAGTTTCGCGCCGACGGCAAGCTGGCTTAAAAGTGTGTCACTTATAGAGGGAGCAGCAGCAGTGACAATTATCGCATCGTAAGGAGAATTTTCTTTCCAGCCCAGGTCATGTCCTGCAACTTTGATTTGAATATTGGTATAGCCTAATACATCGAGAAGCTTCCTGGCAGCTTCGGCTAGTTCGGGGATTCTCTCTGTGCTATAGACTTCTTTTGCAAGCTCGCCGAGAATTGCGGTCTGATACCCACTCCCTGTGCCGATTTCCAGTACCTTTTCTTGTCCCTTTAACTCAATGGCCTCAGTCATCAAAGCAACAATGTACGGTTGGGAAATTGTTTGTCCGTAACCTATGCTCAGAGGCCGATCGTCATATGCAGAACCCTGCAATTCAATAGGGACAAATTGTTCACGAGGCACCCTGGAAAAAGCATGCAGGACACGCTTGTCCTTTATTTCCAGACGGAGAGTATTGACGAGGATCTCACGTTCCCTTTCGAAATCCACCGCCGTTTAATCCTATGTTCTTAAACCAGGAATGAACGTCAATATCACAATAATGAGTATAAGTGCACCGGCAATAATGCCAATCCGGATAAGATCGGATTTTACATATGAATAGTCGACGGGCTGAATCACCGTTGCAGCAGCACTGGCAACATTCCGGGCACTACTCCGCGAAGGGGC
>JBEKCL010000086.1:0-13226 GCA_050014895.1 Dehalococcoidia bacterium | reverse complement strand
GCAAGCAAAATGATTATTACCCAAGACATTTGCATTAAGGCATCATTAAATTAATTAGAGGAGGCGAGAGATGAATAATCCATATGCAAGCAAACCGTGGCTGAGGTCCTATGATAAGCATGTGCCGGAAAAATTGACCTTTCCGGACAAGTTGTACACCGACTTGTTCTATGAGGCTGTGAAACGGGTCGGAAATAGAGTGGCAATCTACTACTCCGGTCTTCCGATAACCTATGATCAACTCGACACAATGACCAATAAGTTTGCCAACTTCCTGATAGGACAGGGGTTGGAGCCGGGAGATGTAGTAGGTGTAAACCTGCCCAATGTGCTCGCCAACTACATATCCATAATCGGAACGCTCAAAGCAGGCTGCGTGCTCTCAGGCGTAAGCCCTTTGCTCACACAGAGTGAGCTTGAATATCAGCTAAATAATTCCGGCGCAAAGGCGCTTGTTACCATCGATGTACTCTGGGGTAAAGTTAGCCCTGTTATTAGTAAGACGGGTATAAAGACAATAGCGATGGTCAGCATAACGGATTTCCTGCCTCCTTTGAAAAGGACACTCGGCAAGCTGCTGAAAAAAATCCCTCACGTTAAGGTCACACCTGTGGCCGGCGTTCCAATGAGCAGCTATATGGATATCATGAAGAACGCACCAGCATCTGCGCCGGCTCGAAATATCGGGACAGACGCCAATTGCCTGGTGCAATACACAGGAGGTACTACGGGCGTTCCTAAAGGGGCAATAATTACTCACAAGAACTTTGTCAGCATGATGACGCAGCTTACAGCCTGGTTTGATAGTAGAATAGGGAAAGATACTATGCTATTGGCTTTTCCGCTCTTTCATATGGCGGGCATTGCCATCAGTATGTGGGGGCTGACGCGCGGTAGTACGATGATCGCCGTACCTAATCCAAGGGATTACGCCTCTATTATCAAATCGATACAAAAATATAAGCCATCCATAATACTGAACGTGGCAACGCTATACATCGAACTTATGAAACTGCCTGCTTTTAGCAAGCTGGATTTTTCAAGCCTTGATTGGTGCTTCACCGGCGCCATGTCAATGCCTCCTGAATATTTCAGAAAATTGGAGGCGATAGTTGGCGAAAACAAGTTAATCGAAGGCCTTGGGATGACAGAGACAAGCCCTCTGATTACCATGGGACCGCGCTACGGCAAAAAGAAGGTCGGATCCGTGGGACTGCCTGTATCTGATACTGAGATAAAGGTCGTCGATCCGGCCACTGGGGAACTGATGCCAGTGGGTGAACCTGGCGAATTGGTTGCCAGCGGCCCGCAGGTCTTCACCAAGGGCTACCATAATATGCCAGAAGAAACGGCCAAAACCCTGCGCGAGGGATGGATCTACACTGGGGACATAGTCCGCATGGACGAAGAAGGCTACGTCTTTATCGTGGATCGATGTAAAGATATGGTAAATGTGTCCGGCTTCAAAGTGTTTACTCGGGAACTCGATGACCTTATAGTTGAACATCCGGCAGTTGCCCTCGCCGCAACGGTGGGCACGCCCAATCCGGACCGACCTGGCGCCGAGATTGTGACCACCGCTGTTGTTCTGAAGCCGGGATTTGAGAAAAATGATGCCACCATGAAAAGCATAGTCGACTATATCAGGGAACACGCTGCCCCGTACAAAGTGCCTAAGAAGATAGTATTCATGGATCAGCTTCCCATGAGTGCAGTGGGCAAGGTCCTGAAACGCGAGCTCCGTGAGATGTTGAAAATATAACGACCAGACACGAACACGACGGGCGGACATTGAGAAGAAGGCATCGTATGGATTATGAAACACTGCCGTACGAACATAGAGGAAAATTTCGCTTGCTCCACAGTCGCGTATTTCACAAAAGATGATACCGTAAGGAGATGCGGATGATCACAATAGCAGGATCGACTGCAGGCAGGCGCACTTAGTGAATTGATATTTTGTAATCCATGCCCGTTTTTCCCTTCAGTCAGGAACATAGTGCGGATGAGTACTATTCATAGAAATAATGATGGAGGCAATCAATTAATGGCGATTAACGAACTCGATCGAGCTGAGGAGCAGCGCGCGCCAGCCAGCATGCTGCCGCCCCATGTCATGGCCTTTTACAAGAAGGCCGAGGAAAATCTGGAGGGGTTCTGGGAAGAGGCGGCGCTGAGCGCAAAACACGATCTTCACTGGTTTAAGAAGTGGGATAAGGTGTTGGAACAGAATTATCCCAGCTTTAAGTGGTATGTCGGCGGTAAGACCAACATCTGCTACAGCGCCCTCGATTACAAGGTGAGGATGGGCAAAGGCGCCAAAGCCGCTTTCATCTTCGAGGCAGGGGATACGGGAGAAATCAGGACCGTGACCTATATCCAGCTGCTTAACATTGTCAAGACGTACGCGGCCGCTCTACGTGGAATCGGCGTAAAGAAGGGCGACCGGGTTGCCGTCTATATGCCCATGAGCATAGAAGCTACTGCCATGATGCTGGCGTGCGCCCGCATCGGTGCAGTGCACGTGGTCATCTTCGCCGGTTTCTCACCCAGGGCCATCGCTGACAGGGTGGAGCTCAGCGGCGCCGGTTATGTCATCTGTAAAGCCAGGTCGTACCGCCGCGGCAAGCCGGTTCTTCTGAAGGAAATGGTGGATGAATCCTTAGAAAGGCTGCCGGCCGGGCATAAATATAAGAACACTGTCGTGCTTGATGGACCTGAAGACAGAGATTTTCCCATGAAAACAGGCAGGGACATCCTGTGGAAGGATTTCCTGTCTAAGGGGGTCGGGCAGAGTGGGGACTACGTGGAAATGGAGTCCAATGAGCCTCTGTTCCTGCTGCCCACGTCAGGCACTACAGCCAGGCCGAAAGTCACCGTTCAAAACCACGGCGGCTACCAGGTCTATGTTTACTCCATGGGCAAGTGGATCTATAACCTCAATGCAGATGATATCTGGCTATCGACCTCCGATATAGGATGGATCGTGGGGCACAGCTACAACGTATACGGCCCGCTGCTTCACGGAGCAACATCGATTTTATATGAAGGCACTCCTGATTATCCCCGCGATGATATGTGGTTTGATCTGATCGAGCGAAACCGTGTGACAGGTATCTTTACCTCTCCCACCGGCATACGCGGGTTGGCCCGCCACGGTGTTGAACCGGCCCGCAAACACGATTTAAGCACGGTGAAGAGGGTAGTCTGCGCAGGTGAAGTGCTCAACCCCGCCGCCTGGAAATGGTTCCAGCAGGAAGTGTTCCAGGGGAAGATACCTGTGATCGACCATATGTGGCAGACTGAGACGTCAGGTGCCATCATCGGCAATCCCTACGGTCTGGGTATGGCACCCATCAAACCAGGCTCCTCGGGATTCCCTACCCCGGGTGTCATAGCCGATATCGTCGATGAGCAGGACGGCCGCTCGCTGGGTGTTGGGGAGAAGGGCATTCTGGTCATCAAGAAGCCCTTCCCGGGCCTCACGCCGACACTCTGGGGCGACCCGGAAAGATACAAGACTGACTACTGGGAGGCCAAGCCGGGCACCAGCGGTATGTACTATGCCGGCGATGCCGCTGAACGGGACGCTGACGGGTACATCTGGTTTGCCGGGCGTGCGGACGAGGTCATCAAGATTGCTGCACACCGGATAGGTACTATTGAGATTGAGAACGCCCTCGTTGCTCACCCCGCTGTCGTCGAGGCGGCCGTTACCGGCGTCCCTGACGAGTTGCGCGGCGAAGTTGCCAGCGCCTTCGTGGTGCTAAGATCCGGCTTCCAGGCCAGCGATGATCTTAAGAAAGAGCTCATCAACCATATAAGGAAGGAGATGGGCCCCATCGTTGTTATGAAAGACGTCAACTTCATTCGTCAGTTGCCCAAGACCCGCAGCGGTAAAATCATGCGCCGTGTCATCAAAGCCCTGCTTATGGGTAAGGATTTGGGCGATATCTCGACCATCGAGGAAGAAGCCTCAGTAGAAGAGATAAAAGAAGCCGTCGGAAAGCTGGGTAAATTATAGCTCTACCGAAATTGTAAGCTAACAAAGTGAGAGAGATCATGATGGTTTTGGATGATATCAAGATTATTGAGCTGGTGCATTTACCGCCCGGTGAGCTTTGCGGCATGATGTTGGGTGATTTAGGGGCCAGTATTATCAAAGTTGAGCCTGCATCCCAAGGGAAATTCCTTGACCTGCAAGGTGCCGGAGATGTTGATACATTGAAGGCTTCTATGGCTCATAATGCCCTCAACCGCAATAAAAAGAGCATCAAGATAAATTTGAAATCGGAAGACGGCAGGAAAATATTCTATAAGCTGGCCGAAGATGCCGATGTGATAATAGAAGGCTTTCGGCCTGGCGTAACTAAACGTATGACCGTAGATTACGCAACAATTCGAAACATCAATCCGCGCATAGTATATTGCTCGTTAAGCGGCTATGGACAGGATGGTCCATATTCGCAGGTACCAGGACATGATATCAATTATATCTCGATGGCTGGAGCTCTGAATCTCATCGGCCGGCCGGGACAGCCGCCAGCTATCCCGCTCAATTTCCTGGCTGATTTTGCCGGCGCTTCTCTTCACGGCGCGCTGGGTATACTGGCGGCCCTTTTTGCCCGCGAGCGTACCGGAAGGGGGCAATACATTGATATATCCTTCACAGACACTGTTATTACCCTGATGACGTTTTTCCTTCAGCAATATTTAGCTGGTGGTTCCAAATTTCCCCGTGGAGAATGGGCACTTGGTGGCGGGTACCCTTATTATAATACCTATACGACCATGGATGGTAAACTGATCAGTCTAGGCTGTGTTGAGCCGTGGTTCTGGGAAAACCTGTGTAAAGTATTAGGACGTGAAGACCTTAAGGGCTTCTGTTTTAGCCCAGCCCACATTAACAAAATTACGGAGGATCCAAGGTGGCACGATGTTCATGAAGTGCTTGCAACGACATTCCTCACTAAAACACGGGACGAATGGTTTGACATCCTGATCAAGAACGATGTACCTGCAGGGAAAGTCTATTCCATCGATGAGATTTTCACAGATCCCCAACTTCTGCACCGCCACATGCTTCTTGAATTGGAGCATCCCAAATTGGGCAAGGTGAGACAACCTGGTATTGCCATAAAACTATCGGATACACCGGGAAAGGTTAGAACATTTGCGCCGTATGCGGGCGAAAATACGGATGAAGTGATGCGTTCACTGGGCTACGCCAAGCCTGAAATCGAGAGTTTTCGTAAATCTGATGCAATTGGCTAATATGTCGGCGCTATCCGAACTTAAAAGCCAGTAGTCAAAGTACCAAGGAGGGAGAAATGGGATATAAACAACAAGATATTCTGGTGCAAATCAATGAAGGCGTAGCCACTATTATATTCAACAGGCCGGAGAAACTTAATGCGGTCAATGAGGAGATGGTCGATGAATTTAATGATGTACTTCTTGGAGTCGCTGCGGACAACCAGGTAAGATCGGTGATTTTGACCGGCGCGGGTCGCGCCTTTTGTGCGGGGGCAGACCGCAAATCAACCGTGTTCAACAAGGAAAATCCGGCGGCATTCCTTGTCTTCATGCAAAAGATAAGTGCAATGGTAATTGCCCTGAGAGAAATGCCCAAACCGGTAATTGCTGCAGTAAACGGTGTCGCTTTCGGCGGCGGGTGCAATCTTGCTCTCGCCTGTGACATTCTTATAGCTTCTGAATCGGCGGTATTCAGTCAAATATATTCTTTGATCGGTATCCACCCTGATACAGGAGGAACATATTTTCTTCCACGGCTGGTAGGGAGTGCCAAAGCATGTGAGCTACTGTTTACGGGACGACCCGTTGATGCTGCTGAAGCCAAAGAAATCGGTATGGTGAACAAGGTAGTGCCGGCTAATCAGTTAGAAACGACGGCGAGGACTCTTGCAACAGAATTAACGCAGCGATCTCCGCTCGCCATGGAAATGATAAAGAAATCTCTCTACCAAGGTTTGAACGCCGATCTTGAGACGGTGCTTGAGCAGGAAGCAAGGGCCCTTAGTATTCTAATGTTTTCGGCGGATCATAAGGAGGCGATTTCTGCTCTTCAAGAAAAAAGGGCCCCTGTATTTAAAGGCAGGTGAATCTAAGTTATCCTCCAAGTATAGGCATGTAAATGTGTAGAGAATCAGCAGTTGAAAATCATGGAAAAAGACTATGACCGGCTACGTGAATTTCTGGGAGGTGATAAGGCGAACAAAATCATCTATTCCATTAAGGAGCAAGAGGTCCTTGAGAAAAAGCCAGCCATCAAGCGAGGTTTTGTGAGATGACAGTAAAAAGAAGGGTTTGCAGTCATGTAAGCCCTTCTTTTATTCTCTACTCAAAAGCCAATCGACGGAAACCTTTAATATATCCGCCAAGGCGTTCAACTCCAAATCAGACACGGGACGCTTTTGCCCTTCCACGAGGGAAAGCGCCGGAATGCTGATGTCAATTCTGGCTGTTTGCAGTTTTGTAAGAAGCTCGACTTGCTTCATACCGAGATTTTCATGCGCTTCCGTCACACGAGCGCCAATTAAATTTCGGTCGCCAGGCGGCAATTGTCGCTTTTTCAAGATCTCACCCCCTGGGTAAAGTATATCCAGCAAGAGGCTTGATATATTTATTTGGGGATGCCAAATCTAAGTTGAAATAGAGATATTGTATGAAATCTATGACCTGCTGCTTTTCCGGGCACCGCAAGTTGCCAAAGGACAAAATTGAACAAATAGTAAAACGCCTTGACCGCGAGATAGATAGCCTAATCAGTCAAGGCGTGACGGATTTTGTTTCCGGCGGAACCTTGGGCTTCGACCAGATTGCCGCATCCTTGATCATTGCCAAGAAAGAAATATCGAGCAATATTCTTTGAATATTCGCTTTACCATGCAAAAACCAGGAGGAGTTTTGGCATAAGTTTGTGATTTCTCGCCTTAATCGGGCGGAAATTACGCAGTCGAGTATACCGGCCTGCCACTTTCATTCAGGCAAAGAAACTTTACCTTTTCTCCCACTGATACGTCGTTCTCGTTTATACTGTCTATGAAACCGAGAAAATGATCGCCGTCCGAAGCCTCGAGGATCGCAATCGTATATGGAGCTTTATCCGCGAATTCGGAAGCCGCAACATAAACAGTCGTTATTGCATACACAGTTGCAGTAGCTGCATTCATATCTGTCTACCTCACCTTCCTCTGAAAATATTGACGACGGCGGTTCCTGCGGTGCCTCCGATATTGTGCTGCAGCCCGATATCGGCGCGTTTGACCTGCCGTGCGCCAGAGCCGCCGCGAATTTGAGTCACGATCTCAAATATCTGGCTGATCCCGGTCGCGCCGATCGGATGGCCTTTGGCCTTAAGCCCGCCACTGGTGTTGATGGGAAGCCTGCCCTCAAGGGCGATCTGGCCTTCCGCGACAGCGTTCGCAGCCTTGCCCGGAGCGTAAAAGCCGAGATCCTCCATATTGATTATCTGAGTGATTGTAAAACAATCGTGGACTTCGGCAAAATCGATGTCGGAAGGGGTCAGGTTTGCCTGTCTGTAAGCCTGAGCAGCCGCATCCTTTGCCGCAGGAAAACTTGTGATAGCTGGTTTGCTGTAAAGGGTAAGATTATTGCCAGCATGACCGGTTCCCACGATTTCGACGATACGATGCTTCTTCTGTGCTTTTGCGATTTCCGTCGCGGCCAGAACGACAAAAGCGGAACCGTCCGTTGTCAGGGAGCAGTCATACAGGTTCAGCGGGCTTGAGATGACGGCGCTGTTCAAGGCACTTTCAATGGTTATTTCCTTTTGCATCTGGGCATCGGGATTGAGGCGGCCATTTCTGTGCGCATTCACAGCGCACATAGCCATCTCGTTTTTTATATTGCGGTATTCGTAGAAATACCTGCTGGCTATAAGCGCAAAGTTGGCAGGGAAGGTAAGCCCAAAGTTGGCTTCAAGCTCATAATCCATGCCGGATGCGATGCCCTGGGTGATCACCTCGGTCGTCTGGTGGCACATTTTTTCCACGCCTCCGACCAGAACGATATCGTACATACCAGAGGCAATAGATAGATACCCCACTCTGAACGCCAAACTTCCGGAGGCGCACGCTCCTTCGGTTCTCATGGATGGCGTATTCTGTAGCCCAAGTTCTTCTGTGACCATGGCGCCAAAATGGTTTTGATTGCAGAAGAAAGCGCCGTTAAAATTGCCGATATAGGCGGCCTGGATACGGCTTTTGTCGATCCCTGCGTCTGCAATCGCATTCCCGCCGGCCTCTCTGAGCATCTCACGGAGGCCCCTTTCGGGGTAGCGGCCCATCTTTGTTTCGCCGATACCGATTACGGATACTGATCTCATATTATTACTCCTTTGCTGTTTGTTGTGGATGAATGATGTTTAGGGAACATACTCGTATGCAAACAGCTCAGGACTTGAGCGCATTTGATATTTAAAGGTTAAGATTCATTTTTTTCGTAAGGCTTCCGTCATACCTTGCGGAGTCGTTGCTGTTATGGCCAGTCTCCGACTTCAGGTATTGCTTTATAATTTCTAAATTATCAATCATATGCTGGAACTCTTTGCACAAATCGAAACCGCCGTTTGACAATGTCCACTCAAAGAGGACACCGCGGATGTAATGCAGAATCTGGGCGACGATTTTTTCAGGCTCCGAATCGGGATTGAATACGCCTGTGCGCTGGCCTTCCTCTATGATTTGCTTTAATCCGGAGTATACCGGCCTTTCGGTGTTTAAAGTGTAATGAACGCTTGAACTTGGGCTCAGTTCCGCCAGGTAGAGGCTCTTCAATACGGCGTATCCGATCTCGTCAAACTTCTTTGCCGTCTGAGTTATAAAGTGGATGATTTTCTGAGTTGGGCCAAAATCAGCCGGCATTGTTTTGAAGACGATCCTATGGAACTCGTCTACTTCCTGTAATTGAATGACAAGAATATCATGCTTGGAAGTGAAGCTGTTGTAGAAAGCGCCTTTCGTATAGCCAGCTTTTTTGCAGATTTCACTGACGGAAACGGCGTCGTATCCTTTTTCGGAAAAAAGCGAGAGAGCCGTAAGATATAGTTTCTGTTTGGTTATCAATGTTTTTTGTTCTCTTGGAGTCTGATTGCCGGTTATCATAGGGGAAATTATATCAATGGAGTTATTAAAAATGCTGTGCATAACTGGGGATCTCCTTTCTTAATGTTTACATGATACTACGGTATCCGAAAATGTCAAGTACTATTTTCATGTGAAGGGAAATGCAAGCAAAACAGAAACGCCAATCAGTGTGTTGAAATATTTAATAAATTAAAGGTTATATAAAATTTAAAAAAAGGATATTGACTATTCGCATACTGCGGTATATAATATAATTCATAGGGGATATACCGCGGTATGCGAAACAGCGGGGGACATTATTAAATACAAAGGTGAGGATGATTGAGCAGTGAATAAAACAACTTCAATCGAAAAAGCCGTGGGCCGCATCAGTGACGGCAGCAGCCTTTTGGTTGGTGGATTTTATGGTATCGGTACTCCGCACAGCATTATCGGCGAGATAATGCGCCACGGTAAAAAGAATCTGACTGTTATCTCCATCGAGGGAGGATCCCCCGGATACGGTTTGGGAAAGCTGATCGGAAGCGGCTGTGTAAGCAAGCTTGTGGTCTCATGGCTTGGAAACAATAAAAATGCGATCTATAAGCTCATAAGCGAGGGTAAGCTTGAGATGGAAGTCAACCCGCAGGGGACCCTGGTCGAACGGGTGCGCGCCGGAGGCTACGGCCTCGGCGGCGTGCTGACTCCCACAGGCCTGGGAACTTACATAGAGGCAAACAATATCGGCACGCGAATGACCGTTAACGGTAAGGACTGGCTATACCATACACCGATCAAAGCAGATGTCTGTATCGTCGAAGCGTATCAGGGCGACGAATTCGGCAACCTGATTTTTCGCGGCAGTCAGATGAATATCAACAACACAATGTGCACTGCCGCCGATTTCGTGATCGCCAGCGTCATGTGCCCTATTTGCCCCGTAGGCGGTCTT
Source organism: Dehalococcoidia bacterium (assembly GCA_050014895.1). Taxonomy (GTDB): domain Bacteria; phylum Chloroflexota; class Dehalococcoidia; order GIF9; family UBA5629; genus JAFGLP01. The sequence goes on along the minus strand of JBEKCL010000086.1, from coordinate 3,167 downwards.
GTACCCACGCAGGTCCATACGCCCGGCTGCTTCGTAGATGCGGTGGTGCAGACGGAAAACAAGCAGAGGGAAGCAGGTGAATAGTATGTCTGAAATGACTGTTCGGGAACGCATCGCCAGGCGCGTTGCCCTGGAGTGTAAAAATGGCTACCTTATAAACCTGGGCGCAGGTCTGCCGGCCCTAGTGGCCTCGTTCCTTCCTCACGGGATCGAAGTCATGTTTCAGAGTGAAAATGGAATTGTGGGAACGACCGGCGAAATACCTTATGAACAGCGTGACCCTATGCTGCTCAATGCAAGCAGCCAGTATGTCGGCCTTGTTCCCGGCGCAAGTATTTTCGGCAGCGATGTGTCCTTTGGCATCATGCGCGGCGGGCATTTGGATTTGGCAGTCCTAGGCGCAATGCAGGTGGACCAGGAAGGCAATCTGGCCAACTGGTGGACAAAGGATGGTCCCATCGTAGGTATGGGCGGCGCTATGGATCTGGTCGTCGGCGCGAAGCGCGTGATCGTCGCAACGGAGCATTGCGACAAAAACGGCAATTCAAAAATCAGAAAGCTGTGCGATTACCCTCTGACAGCGCAAAAGTGCGTTTCAGCGATAGTGACCGAACTGGCTGTCATGGAAGTGACAGCCAGAGGGCTTGTGCTGCGCGAAATCAGCTCGGATACCACGATTCAAGAGATAATTTCAAAAACGGATGCCGACCTAATAATTCCTGAAACAGTATGCGAAATACATTATTCTTAAAATAAGGAGGAGTCAAAATGAAACTGGTTACTTACGTCCGATTAAACGATGGCAAAAAAACTGAAAAAATCGGTGTACTCACAAAAAACGAGAAACAGATTGTTGATCTTCAAAAGGCCAGTAAAGTCATTTATGGCAAGCCCAGCGAGTATTTTACAGACATGATCGCATTCCTGAAAGGCACGGCCGCCGCGCGCACGGCCGCCGCAGAACTTCTTAAAAAGGCGCCCGCGGACTGTATCGCGGATATCGGCGCCGTAAGGCTGCTGGCCCCTGTACCGCGCCCTCTTTCAATCAGAGACACTATGTGTTTCGAAGGGCACTGGATCGGCTGCCAGCGGACGGCAATGAGGTTGTTTAAGAACATAGATCCCGACACTGTGGATCAGGCGGTATTCAAGCCGGGCCCCATATGGTATGATGAGCCCCGGTACTACCAATGCGATACCGCCAACGTAATCGGCCCCGACGTGGAAGTCATTTACCCCGAGGGTGAAAAATTCAAGGACTACGAGTGCGAACTGGCCTTATATATCTGTAAGGAAGGTACGAACATCCATGCCCGCGACGCGTGGGATTATGTAGGCGGTTATACCATCTTCAACGACTTTTCATCGAGAGCCGTGCAGGTAAGTTTCATGAGCGGAGAGGGTATGAATCTCGGCCCGGGTCTCGGCAAGGATTTCGCCAATGCTATGGGCCCCTGCCTGGTGACCCCCGATTCCTTTGACCCTACCAACGCCGAGATGATAGTCCGTGTGAACGGCGTCGAGCGCGGCCGCGGCAATCACAGCAACGCATATCATAAAATTCCTGATATCATTTCCTATGTTTCCAGAAACATTACGCTCCACCCCGGCGAAGTGATCGCCACAGGAACGGTAGATAGGGGAGCGGGCGCCGAAAACGGAACATTCCTGTTCTTTGGGGATATGATTGAACTGGAGATCGAGAACATCGGCGTCCTGCGCAACACCGTAGGCACCAATAAGCCGCAGAAGGACCGCAATAAGAAAGGCCTGTACAAGAGGTCGATCTGCGCCATCAAAGACGGCAAGTCGGAGTTTTTCACCGATTATCCCGACATATGGCGCTGCCTGCCAACAACGGCGGACGTATGGAGAGTAGATGAAATGCCCGCTGCCGATTCCGCCACGTTCAAAAAGGATATGGGGAATCTTCCCATCGAGCACGAGGCGCCGGAGGGTGGTTCCGTATACCGCCATGTGCAGTCGAGCGACCTGGATATAAAGCTTGACATCCTGCCTCCTCAGATGCGGGAACTGTACCTTAAAGTTATTAAAGACAACCATCTTCTAATAGGCACCAAAGAAATCCCGACGCCGGAAGATCTGAAAAAGCATCTCACCATGCACAGGACGGATTCCCTCAATCTTTTCTTCTGCTCCGAAGCCGACGAGAAGTACGCCGCTCTGAACGATGAGGAAGATATCCATCTTAAAGCCGGAGACGCGTTGATCCAGATAGCGGGCATGCACGGCTGGACGGGCAAAGGGGTAATAAGCGGGCTGCTGGTTTCCGCCGACATAAGTACTTTAAAGCAGCTTACGGAAAAGCCGAAACCGGTAATGCAGTCAAAACTCAAAAAATTTAAACGTTACGTCGCCGCCACTATGAAGTCCGATGAAAAAGCAAAGGGCGCTTCAGACATAGTCATCGACGACTATTCCCCCAACGAGAGCGAGATTTTGGATTCAAACGGCAAAGTGATAGGCTATGCCGGCGACATCTGGAAGACTTTCAGCGCTAAAGCGGACGTTTCCTGCAGCACCGATACTGTTACCGGCCCGATGAAGGATGCGCCTCCGAAGGGCGGCATTACCTTCCGTATGGTCGAGCTTCTGCCCGATGCTGCGCTTAAGACCAACAAGTCCATGCTGAATTACTACGGGGTAATTAAAGGGGCCCTGGAGGGTATTTCAGAATCCGGCAATGTCACCGTCGGCGCGCTTCAGGACATTATCCAGATGAAAGATGCGGAAATGAGCATTAAAAATACCGGCACGGAACCAGTTATGTTTGCGCACTTTATGATCGATGCCAGATAACCTGACTTCCGGGTTGGTTCCAAGAGCACATGACGATTTATGAAATGCTGTTTTATGCAAAGAATACTACTAGCCGTCACGTCAATCAAGGTGGCATGAACGGAGAATGTACTAGTAGTCGATTCTAATTCTATCGTAGGCAATAGGGTACGCGGACGTACAAAAACTCGACTTATAGGAAGTCCCAATTCAACAATCTAGCGAATTGTTCAATTGTCGCGGTTTGTGCACGTGGGTCCCGGCATTAAATTTGTTGCAGATAGAACTGTGCTAATTGAATTTGTCTTTGGCCAGCCATTCTGGTGGTAGCGCATACCGGATTTACTCTTAGTTGTAGCATAACGTGA
>JBEKCL010000085.1:0-13240 GCA_050014895.1 Dehalococcoidia bacterium | reverse complement strand
ATGGCTATGGGCCATGGAGTTGACGTGGATACGTTTCATTTGCGTATATTCATGCAACGATTCCATACCGAAATCACGTCCGATGCCGGACTGTTTGTAACCGCCGAAGGGGCAGAAGTCCGAGAAGATGTGGTAATTGTTAATCCACATTGTTCCCGTACGGACGGAGTTGGCCAGGCGCTGTGCCCTGGCATTGTTGCCGGAGAACACGCCGCCGGCCAGGCCGTAGGAAGAATCATTGGCGATGGCCAGCGCTTCTTCGTCGCTATCAAACTTAATCACGCAGACAACCGGACCGAAGATCTCCTCCTGGGCAATACGCATTTTATTGTTCACTTTGGTAAAAATAGTTGGGGCATAGTAGTTGCCTTCGGGTAGGCCCGGTACCTCAACGCGCTTGCCGCCTGTGATCAACTCTGCGCCTTCTTCTTTGCCGATCTTGACATAGCGCTCGACGGTGGCCAGTTGTTCCTTGCTGACCAGCGGGCCCAGGTGGGATTTGGCATCGAGTTGATACCCTACGCGCAGCATTTCTGCGCGCTTCTTCATCTTTTCGATAAACTGGTCATATATTTTTGCCTGGACCAGCACCCTGGTGCCTGATGAACATACCTGCCCCTGGTGGAAGAAGGTCCCGTAGCAGGCGCCTTCTACCGCAAGCTCAATGTCAGCATCATCGAGAATGATATTGGCCGATTTGCCTCCCAGTTCCAACGATACTTTTTTCAAAGTGTCGGAGGCCAGTTTCATAATTTCACGCCCGACCTCAGTGCTGCCGGTCAGCGCCACCTTGTCCACATCGGGATGTGTGCAGAGCACCTTGCCCAGTTCACCACCGGGGCCGGGAATGATATTGAGTACCCCATCAGGTATGCCCGCAGCCTTGGCACATTCAGCCAGGATACAGGCCGTCAACGGGGTAACCGAAGCTGGCTTTAAAACCATGGTATTGCCCATGCAAAGCGCCGGTGTTATCTTCCAGATCGCTATGTACATGGGGTAATTCCAGGGGACTATACCTACGCATACGCCCAGCGGCTCCCTGCGGATATACTCACGGCCGGGAGCAAAGGCATTGCCCGAGACAGGGATCTCCTCCTCCCAGGGGAACTTGGTGGCCGCTGCCAGGCTCAAATTGCGCAATAATGTAACGCTGATAAGCGGCATGAATTTGGCCAGTGAAATGACCTGGCCTGCATCCATCGATTCGGTGGCGGCCAGGCGCAGCCCCTGCTGGGCAACCTGGTCAGCGAAATCCCTGACCTTGGCAGTGCGGGCCTGCACCGACATCCTGCTCCACTCGCCCTTATCGAATGCCCGGCGCGCCGCTGCAATGGCAGCCTCGGCATCCTCCTTGCCCGCCTGCGCTACTGTAGCAATTGGCGCTCCCGAGCCAGGGTCGATCGATTGGAATGTTTTCCCACTCTTAGCATCGACAAATTTGCCATCGATAAATAGCTTGTATTGGTCCACAGACAACCTCCTTTTATATTAATAACCTATTAGATTTTTATATCGCAGATGCCAAAACCTTCCCATTCACTTACAGGTTTGCTGGATGTGATAGAAAACCCCTTTTTGCCAGGCTCATCTATGTAAGCAATATTAATATCTCCGCTGATCTTGTATGTCTCGGGGCTGATGACGAAATCCAGGCCGTCTGTTTTCCAAACCAGGTCGCCTTCACATGCTGAATCGGAAACCATGGTTAGGGACGCGTCGCAGCATCCGGAAAAATTAAGGTCGATGCGAATGGACTTATGAAGGCCCTTTTCGTTTAATAACGATAGGATTGCCTGGGATGTTCCGGGCCCTAGGGTCACTATTGGAATTACTCAACCTCCCCAGCCTGTCTATTAATACAAAGGCCCTTATCAGAATACGTGCTTCGTATAGAATCATAGTATACACAAAATAACGCGTCAATGGAAGATACTGATTAAGGCTGGAGGATACACGATCATATCATGTCGGACGATCGATGCATGTCTTCGGGACCGGCAACTTATTGTAATATCACTGTATATAGATTTGACGAACGTACCTGCCGAAATACATAATAACGGCTCTAAGCAGGTATGATTAAGCCCTGCAGGATGGGGTTCCTTCAGGGCTTATTTTTGTGAGAGGTAGATATGAAAAACAGACTTTTAAAAACTGCAATGGTCACCGGGGCATCGTCGGGGATCGGCGAAGCTTATGCCCGGCTGTTAGCTTCATTGGGCTATGATCTGATCATCGTGGCCCGGCGCAAAGACAGGCTCGAGTCCATTGCTAAAGAGCTGAAGGATAAATATGGCGTATCAGTGACTGTAGTGGAGGGTGATCTTAGCAACGAAAATGACATCTCCACCATCGAAGAAAAAGTCCGGTCTACCGCCAACCTTTCGGTGCTCATCAACAATGCTGGCTTCGGAACAATGGGGCAGTTCGTTGATGTGGATATCAGCAAGACTTTGGATATGATCGCTGTTCACGTGACCGCTCCCACACGTTTAATCAAAGCCGCCTTGCCTGGCATGCTTGCCCGGCATGAAGGGAATATAATAAATGTTTCTTCTGCTGCGCCTTTCGTGCCGGTATCAGGCAACGTCAACTATAATGGAACAAAATCCTATTTAATTGCTTTTTCTGAGTGCCTTGAGCTCGAGGTGAAGGACGCCGGGGTTAGGGTGCAGGCGCTTTGCCCCGGTTTTACCCGCACCGGCTTTCATTCCGTAGATGAATTTAAAAACGTCGATTTTTCCACTATATCCGCTTTCATGTGGATGCCGGCGGATAAGGTGGTGACTGAGTCCTGGCGGGCATTGAGAAACAAGAAGGTTATCTTCATTCCCGGATTTATCAACCGTCTTGTATTCACACTCTTCAACGGATTGTTTAGATACATAGCAAGCAAAAGGCCTGTCAGGCCGCCTTCCCAAAATACATAGCAACCCGGTCACTTCGGAATGGGTGTATAGCTTCATCGTTGTATAGCAGGTTTTATCGTGCCGGTGTCAATCTCGAATATCACTGGCCATAGTTTACCTGTAACGAATAACCGGCCTGTTTTGGCGTCATATGCAATCCCGTTCAGGACATCGGGTGTGTTCCCGTATGTTTGTCTGTCCAGAAGTCCTGTCAGGTCTATCCATCCGCTCACTTGCCCATCCGGCTCTATTATCGCTATCTTGTCTGTCTTCCATATATTTGCGTATATCTTGCCCTTTACATATTCAAGCTCGTTGATCATTTTTACGGGTACCCCGTTGTCACTCACTTTTATTTGGCCGGTTGTCTTTAGAGTGACAGGGTCTAATAGGTGAAGGGTGGAGCTGCCATCGCTCGTAATAATATGAGTGTCATCATGCGTTATTCCCCATCCCTCCCCTACATACGGGAATTCCCGGAGTAGTTCAAGTGAATTCTTATCGTAAATGAAGCCCTTTTCTGATTCCAGAGTCAACTGTAGTATGGTGTCCTTGTAAATCGTGATGCCTTCTCCATAGTAATGGTCAGGCAGTCTGGAGATCTGTAATATCTTGCCCGTCTCCAGGTCTACTCTACGAATGGAAGAATCCCCGTATAGTCCTGTTCCCTCGTACATTATGCCGTTTTCAAATACCAGCCCCTCGGTGAATGCTTCCGGATCATGTGGAAACGTATTGATTATCTTGTATGTGTAAATCGGGACTGGTTGGCTGGAGCTCTTCCCATCACTGCATGCAAGAATAGAAAAGCAGGCCATTAGAGCTGATAAGGCTATAAAAATTATGCGATATCTAAACCGGCCTGTTTGCCTACATTCTGCTGGCAAATTGTTTGTCCGGCAGGTATGACCGTAACAACTTTTAATTCGCTTCAACGATAAATATCTTTACGATGCGCAACTTTTACTATCCAGATGGTAAGTTCCGTGTCCTGTATTGAATATACAATTCGGTATCGCCCATGGCGGACACGATACCGTTCTTGACCGGTTAACTTTTCGCAACCTGACGGGTGTGGATCGCTGGTTAGTGACTTAATTCGCTGGAGAATCTTCTTTATATCTTTTTTGGGAATCACCCTGAAGTCTTTTTCAACTGAGTCTTTGAAATAGACTTTATATTCGCCCATCTTTTTTTAGCTTTTTGACCATCTCATCGTAGCTAATTACAGGTTCTTTGGCCCTTTCTTCAAACGCTGCAATATCCTCTGCATCCTCTGAAAGCGCCTCTCTCACGGCATCGTTTACAAGTTCTGATACTGAACGTGAGATTAAGACGGACTTTAGGCGTAATGCTTTGTGCAAGACAGGGTCCAAATATATTGTGGTTCGTTTTGCTTGTGTAGCCATAATAGCATCTCCTGAAACTATGTCGCTATAACATTATAGCATCATGACGTTATAACGTCTAAACGTCATTAGGAATGTCTGAATTAACGCTTCGTTGATAAAGCTATAACTTTACAGGCTGTCGATTTCTTTTTTAGTGACCATACAGGTGATTTTGCCTTTTTTAAAGATCGTGCCCTTGCTTTTGCCGCAGCCTATCCCCATATCGGCTTCAGTTGCTAATTGAGCTCCGCTGGATTTTCCGTTGCTGTCAGGGTGTGCGCGTCTATCTTGTAGATTGGGCCATAGTTAACTATGCCCTTGGCTTTAGTCCACGTATATAACTGGCGGTAGGTGTCCCCCATATGGTCATCCGCCGCCCACTTGAGCGGCCCTATGTAAGGCATCCGGTTATGCGTGAAGTGGTTCATCACCGCAAGCATTTTCTCGGGAGTTGGAGGCCAGCTTACCTGCTTGAGTATTGACTCCGCTGACTGGGCCATCGACCATCCCTGCGTGGTAAAAGTGCTTGGATCGATGCCGGCCGTCTTGGCGGCGGCCTGGGCATCCAGAGGCACGTCCATGCGCAGGACGGAATCCACTACGTACAACTGGTTCTGCAGCTTGAACTGGTTCAGAATGATATCAGGCGGACTGACGGCAGGCGAGATATAATACCCCTCGTATCCGAAGCCCAGCAATGCAGATAATAATCCGGTTACTGTCGGCCCGTCGGCTGTCACTATTACCATATCGTGGTTGCCGGTTACTATCTTTGAAGCAAGCGGCTGGTAATCCGTTATAGTAAGCGGGACATTGTCCCGGTCCACGGTCATACCCCAATTTATGCAAAAATTATCGGACGTGTCCGCTTTCATCCTCGCTGATACGTCATCCAGTGCAACACTTTCTACCTTTACAGATTGCATTTTATGGAGTTTTGCAACGACAATAGCGGCATACCCCAGTCCTCCACCGAGATCGGAAACAGCGCCCTGCTGCGAATTGAAAACCACGGGGTTTGGATGTGGCGGCGCCGCCTGGGGCATGCCGGTAGAGATGATCAGCGGCATGTTTGCTATAGAGCACGTGGCTATGGCAGCCTCGCAGGTGGAGGCTGAAGCCAGGTTGTAAACGAGGCATGCTTTGCTATCAATATACGATTGGACCTGGCTGGTCGTTTTGGCCGCATCGGAGTGGCTATCATCAAGAATCACTTTGACGGGATGGCCGTTTACTCCGCCCTTTTTATTGACTTCATCAAAATAGAGTTTAAATACCTTGGCCATGTGGCCCTGGCTTGATGACAGTGCGCCTGTCAGGTCAGCGCTAACGCCTATGACGTATTGGTCCGGTGTGGTCGCAGCGGAGGGCTGGGCCGTGGTTTGGGTTGGAGATGGACTTGTACCCTGAGTTGGAGGTGCAGCCGTCGGCGACGCACATGCTATCGTCGCTCCAACTAGCAGGAATGCCAGGCATATCAATGTATACAGGACTCGTCTCACTATGGGAAACCTCCGCTTTTTATTTTGGCCGGGCCGATTGTTAATTACTGCAACTATTACAGGCTCTCGATCTCTTCTATCAGGGACTTTAGAAATTCCTGCTCTTTGACGGTCCGTATAATGGCGCCTTTCCTGAAGATCACGCCCTTGCCTTTGCCGCAGGCTATCCCGACATCCGCATCTTTGGCTTCACCGGGGCCGTTTACCACGCACCCCATAACTGCCACTTTTATAGTCTTCTTTACTTCAAACAGGTAATCGCTTACTGATTGCGCCAGCCCCAGTACGTCGGATTCCGACCGTCCGCAGGACGGGCAGCTCACCAGCACGGGCCCATGCTCCCTTATATTAAGTGACTTGAGTATCTCATATCCGGCGAACACTTCTTCCTTCGGATGTGAGCTGAGGGAGACCCTAAGAGTGTCTCCGATCCCTTCATAAAGCAGTATCCCTATGCCGACTGAGCTCCTGATAACGCCTGTACGCGGCAGGCCTGCTTCCGTGACGCCCAGGTGAAGGGGATATGTAGTCTTTTTAGCTATTTTACGATAGGCCGAGATGGTCGTCGGGACGTCGAACGCCTTCAGCGCTATTTTGATCAGGTCGAAATCCATGCTCTCCAGCAGGTCCACCTGCTCCATGGCCAGCTTGACCATGAAGTCTGCTGCCGGCATTTTACTGCCTGAAGAGGGAGGCAGGCTGCCGAAGTTCACCCCAATGCGTATCGGGACTTGCTTCGCCTTGGCGGCTGTGACGACTTTTTTAATCTGCTCTTTGTCTCTTATATTGCCGGGGTTCAATCGTAGTGAGTCTGCCCCGCTTTTTATGGCGGCCAGTGCCAGACGGTAATCGAAATGTATATCTGCAATCAGTGGGATTTTAATCTTCCTCTTGATCTTGGAGATGGCTTCCGCCGCTTCCGTGTCAGGTACTGCTACCCTGATTATCTCGCATCCGCATTCTTCCAGTTCCTTGATCTGGCTTACGGTTGCAGCTATATTTCTGGTATCAGTCTTGGTCATTGACTGGACGGAGACCGGGGCATCGCCGCCGACCTTCACTCCGGCTATTTGAATGGCCTTTGATATACGCCGCTTTATCAAGGAAGCAGGCTTCCCCCGTTGATTATCCTCGCTATGTCAAAATAGCTTATAACCAGTATCAGCACGATCAGGGTCAGGAACCCGATTAGATGCACCAGGCCCTCTTTCTGCGGCGATATCCGTTTGCCGCGCCTGACCCATTCGAGGAGGACGAAAACCAGTCGCCCGCCGTCCAGCCCGGGGAAAGGCAGCAGGTTGAATATACCCAGGTTGATGCTTATCAATGCCATGAATTCTAATAACGGGCTGATGCCAGCTTTATATACCTCGCCGGTTATTTGCGCAATGGCTATCGGTCCTGCCAGTTGTGGCGCCGTATTCCTTACGAACCACCCAACGATCTCATTTTTAAATAACACCAGGATTTCCCAGCTATGTGTGAAGCCGGCCGGTACTGCCTCCCAGAAGGGCATCGATTCAATTGCTGTTGTGTTATCGGCATAGGATAGCAGTACGCCTGTCGCACCCTGACCTTGCGGTGGGTTCCAGCGGGGCGTGACTGCGATGGTCTTTCTAGTTGAGTCAGGTTTTTCTACAAGCATAGATATTTCTTTGCCCAGGTTTAGCTGGATCTGGTAGCTTAATTCTCCCCTGTTTTGGATGTCGTGGCCGTTAACTTGTAGCACCCTGTCTCCCGCTTGTATCCCGGCGGCCTGTGCAGGTGAATTTGCAGAAACTTCTTGGATCATTACGCTTTCATGGGTGACTGTGTGAGGGATCATGAATGCCATGCAGAACAGGAGGATCGGAAGCAGAATGTTTAGTACTGAGCCTGCACCCAGCACCAGTATCCTGGCCGGGATGCTTTTACTTGCCAGGCTGCCCTCTGCTGTGGGGTCTTCTTCACCCAGTAGCTTGGTGAAGCCGCCCAGTGGTATCCAGTTAACGGAGTAAATCGTCTCGCCGCGCTTAATGCCCCATATGCGGGGTGGGAATCCTACACCGAATTCCTCGACTTTTACTTTACATAACCTCGCTGCCGCGAAGTGGCCTATTTCATGCGTCAGCACGAGGAGTATTAGCAAAACTATAAATACTACGATGAACATTAATATTCCTTCCTTTGGGTAATCGCGGCGGTTTTACCCGCCCATCCATACAATGATAACCACTTATTGGCCTTCTTTACCAATATTAAGCTGGTTTCACCTCGTTGTGTAGATATACGTTTAGATTCAAGTTATCTTTCATCTGGTTTCTCGAATGGTTTCATTCTCCCGGCTACATTGCGGATATCAGGTTATCTTTCCTGCAATTTCCCGGGCGGTTTCTCCTGCCCACTTATCGGATTCTATGATCTCGGCCAACGACGGCTTGTAAACCGGTTTATGAAGTGCCATCGTCCTCTCGATGATTTCTGCTATTTGGAGGAACTTGGTTTTCCTGTTTATAAACAGGTCGACCGCCACCTCGTCCGCTGCACACAATACCGCCGGATACGTGCCGCCCTTTTTCGCCGCCTCAAGGGCAAGCTTGAGGCAGGGAAAATCGTCGTACCTGGCCGGTTCCAGTGTCAGGGACTGCATGGCATTGAAGCTGAGCGGCTTGATATCGTCATTTGCAGTCCTCTCCGGGTACAGCAGTGCGTATTGTATCGGTAAATGCATATCTGGAGTGCTTAGTTGGGCTTTGATCGAACCGTCCACGAACTCGATCATTGAATGAATGATGCTCTGGCGGTGTATGATGATCTCTATTTTGTCGTAGGGTATATTAAACAGCCAGCGTGCTTCGATGACTTCGAGCCCCTTGTTGAAAAGCGTTGCCGAATCGATCGTGACTTTCTTGCCCATTTTCCATGTTGGGTGATTAAGCGCCTCATCTACCGTCACGTCGGCCAACTGCGTCTTTGTCATGCCGAGAAATGGGCCTCCGGACGCTGTTAATAATAATCTTGAGATTCTATGGCTCTCGCCCTGCAGACACTGCCATACGGCGCAGTGCTCGCTGTCGATAGGCAGGATCGTAGAACCATATTGGGCGACCATGCCGGTGATAAGTTCCCCGGCCATTACCAGTATTTCCTTATTGGCGATTGCCACGGTCTTTCCTGCTTTTAGTGCGGAAATCGTCGGGCCCAGCCCGGCCTTTCCCGTGGTCGCGACCACCACTATGTCTACATCAGGCTGCGACGCGATTTCTTCCATCGACATCGACTTCACGGAGGTTGATAGCGGAAATCTACCGGCGGAAAAAGCGAAATTAGGATTGAATTCGCGTAATTGATCCTTAAAAATAACCTTATTATTTCCGCATGCCAGTCCCACCACCTTTAACGTATCGGGGAACTTGCGTACGATATCCAGAGTTTGTTGCCCGATTGACCCGGTAGAACCTAGGATAGCTATCTTTTTAACTTGATGGACCATGTGAATACGATTAAAACACTATTATCTTACAGCAAATACGGTATGTAGGCTATCTGGCAGGATTTCTTGGAAAAATTGGCCCCGGCGTTCGAATATAGTTGAGACGCCGGGGCTTAATCACGCTACATATAAATTATGATTTGGGGCTCTGAACTACTGGTTAGACGCAAGGTACCCCAGGGCAAACATCACAACAATGGCAATAGTTACCACGATGATAAAGATAACGCTTATAACGATACCCCAGATTAGCATTGACCTTGCTTTCTTTGGGTCCTTGTTCTTATTGACTGCCCAGGCAATTATGCCGCCTATCCAGTTCCAGCCGCCGAATAGAATCGGCAGTATCACAAGCAGCCACCAGGCGCCGCTGACCGATTCTACGGTCGGGGCTGCAGGAGCCGCTGATACTTGTACATCTGACTTGGCAACAAAGAGCTTGTTAGCGCATGGCTGGCAATATACCCTATCCTGGAGTTCTGTTCTGCATGCCAGGCATACCATCTTTCCGCAATTAACACATGCCCCTACTGCATCTTTGCCGGGATGATAAGAACAATCAGCCATAATATGCCTCCTCCTGCGAATCTGGTTTAAAAAATGTGTGAATATTATAAACAGAGTTTTTAGCCATTGCAATTAACCTTTCGCTCTTACTCGTGTATAATTATTCACGCGTCACCTGTTAAGTGCAGGAAAGCGTGCCAAGTTTGATATGTGGGTAGCATGGTGCAGGCATCTGGGGAAATACTTGATTTAGCGGATTAAATATTAGTCAGGAGGTTTTATAATGCCAAAGCAGAAAATATTTAATTGTCCCATGAAATTCAATGGTAAGACCCTTGAAGCGGATGGTTTTGTCAAGAAAGAAACTTGCGTGTGTGATGAGGAAGCCTGCTCATGGTGGAGGCCCGCTACTAATATGTGTGCTGTGGCCAACATTGTAGAAGTTATGAATAAGTTGGAACTGATATCCGATATGCAGTTGAAAGCATTGTTGCCTGATTTTCAATCTAAAACGGCCATTGTTGATGTAGACAGGTAGATTAATTTACTCATATCAATACTTACAGGCTGTTTGTGCATATCTTTCGAAGGAGGGGGGCGGCAATTTGAGTTATAATATAGCGCGAAATTTAACAACAGAGGAGGTATTATGGCCTACGATACATTGATATTAGAAAGAGAGGGGGCAGTGGGTATAATCACACTGAACCGTCCGCCGGTGCATCCTTTCAATTACGCAGCAGTGGACAATCTGAACAAGGCCGTCACGGAATTGGAAAATGACAAGTCCATCCGTGCGATTATTATTACCGGAGCAGGGGAGAAGGCTTTTTCAGCGGGTTTTGACATTGCCAGCTTCGCAGATCCCATGAATGTCTGGATCAGCCGATATGGACATATTACGTATAATAAGATCGAGCATAATTCCAAGCCGATCGTGGCTGCTATAAATGGCTTTGCCTTGGGAGGTGGCTGTGAGCTCGCCCTTTCCTGCCATTTCCGCATTATGGTAGATGATCCGAAGGCCGTAATCGGCCTTCCGGAAATTAACCTGGGAATTATCCCGGGTTGGGGTGGTACTCAAAGACTTCCGAGGCTCATCGGCCGTACCAGGGCATTGGAAATCGCTCTTATGGGCAGAAGGATCAATGCAAAGGAAGCTTATGATTGGGGACTGGTTAACAAGGTATCCAAGCCGGGCGAAGTATTAAAGGATGCCAAGGAATGGGCTGTGGCCCTGAGCAAACGCGCACCGCTGGCATTGAAGGCTATCTTGAATTCGATGATACTCGGGCTGGATACGAATATGGCGGCAGGTCTTGAAATAGAAATGGCTGGCAACGAAATGGTCAGAGCTTCCACGGATGCCCGAGAAGGGATGACCGCGTTCATGGAGAAACGGGAAGCCAAGTTTATCGGTGAATAATTTATATTGAAAGGAAATAGTAGCGATGAAAATAGATGACATAAAGATAATAGCAATTGTTGGATCAGGGGACATGGGTCACGGTATCGGAGAGATCGCAGCCCTGGCAGGCTATAAAGTCAAATTGTATGACATCAAACAGGACTTCATTGACCGGGCCATGGGCAAGGTCAAGGACAGCTTCGCCAAACAGGTCTCGAAACAGAAAATGACCCAGGAGGCCATGGACAAGGCAATGGGCAATATCACCGGGTATACCGTACTTAAAGATGCAATGAAAGATATTGATTATATGGTTGAGGCTGTTCCGGAGATACTGGATCTCAAGATGAAGATATTCAAGGAATGCGACGAGTATGCTCCCAAACACGCCATACTGGCGTCAAATACTTCAAATATGAGCATTACCAAGATCGCTTCTGCCACCAAAAGGCCGGACAAGGTGGTTGGCCTTCACTTCTTCAATCCGGTTGCCATAATGCTGCTGATCGAAGTGATACGCGGCGATAAGACCTCGGATGAGACAATGAACGTCAGTGCCGACCTTGTGAAAGGCTGGAAGAACTTTAGGGGCGCGATGGTCCCAATCAGAGTTGAGAAAGATACTCCGGGCTTTATTTACAACAGGGTTAGCGTTCCCGCTGGCATGTATCTCTCGTTACTGCTGGAGAAAGGCATGGTCAATCCCGAAGCCGTCGATGCAAAAGTAAGATCGATTGGCGCCCCTATGGGACCGTATGAAACTATGGACTTTGCCGGGCTTGATGTGGCTATGCACAGCATGAAATATTTTTCTGAAGTGCTCTCTCCTGATTTCAAACCTGCCAAATGGCTTGAAGAGAAGAATAAGGCTGGAAACCTGGGCAAGAAAACAAACAAGGGCATCTTTGATTGGCCTAATGGTGCCCGCCCTGCAATAGATATGAGCAAAGCCGATCCCAATTTTGACCCGATGGATCTAATGTGCATACAGGTCAATGAAGGGACTAAGCTTCTTGAGGCCGGAGTTGCCAAGAGTGCTGCTGAAATAGACATGGCGATGATGAATGGTGGCGGCAGTATATTTGGACCTTTCGCCCTCTGTAAGGGTATGGGCTGGGCTAAAGTCGCTGAAAGGTGTGAGGCGCTTTCAAAAAAAATGGGCGTCAAATGGTTGATGCCGACCGAAACCTTGAAAAAGGGCAATATCACTATATAGATGTTGGAGCCCGTGTGATATGTGTCAAAGCTCTCAAATTTGAGAGTGAGATAGTCGGCTTTGCCGGCTAATGAATATTATTCTATTAAGGAGGAACAATAATGAAAGTTGAAGACATCAAAAAGATAGCAATTGTTGGCGCTGGTGACATGGGTCATGGGATTGCCGAGGTTGCTGCAATGGCAGGTTACAAGGTAAACCTCTATGACGTCAAACAGGAATTTGTAGACAAAGGTTATGGCAAAATTAAGGACAGCCTGGCAAAGCAGGTATCCAAGCAAAAATTGACCCAGGAAGCAGCGGATAAAATTATGGGCAATTTCACGTGCTTCACGGTAATTAAAGACGCTGTGAAAGACGTTGAATTCATGGTCGAAGCCGCTCCCGAGATTCTGGATCTAAAGCAGAAGATATTTAAGGAAATCGATCAATACGCTCCGAAGAATGCTATCCTGGCTTCCAATACATCTAATATGAGCATTACCAAAATCGGCGGAGTAACCAAGAGGCCGGACAAGGTAGTTGGCCTTCACTTCTTCAATCCCGTTGTCATGATGCTCCTTGTGGAAGTGATACGCGGTGATAAAACGTCAGATGAGACGATGAATATCACCTATGATCTGATGATGAAATGGAAGAACTTCAGGGGTAACATGGTACCTGTCAGGGTAGAGAAAGATACCGCAGGATTCATCTATAACAGGATTGGGTCACCTGCTGGCATTTATTTAATGGAAATGCTTCAGAGGAAACTTGTTACTCCAGAAGGCGTAGATGCTAAAGTTCGCTCAATCGATGCTCCAATGGGACCCTACGAGACGATGGACTACAC
>JBEKCL010000084.1:0-14482 GCA_050014895.1 Dehalococcoidia bacterium | reverse complement strand
GGATAAAAACGGACGTGATCACTGCCCCCAGGAAAGTGAACCACCTCCAGAACGTATTGAACTTTATAAGGGACTTGGCATAAAGCTCCGGCAGCTTCTTAGGTATCTGCAATACACTCCATGCGAGCACAATCTGGATTGCCATCAGTGCCAGCACTGACGCCAGGGCATATTTGTCGATCGTCGCTGAAATGAGTATGCCGATTATGCTGATGAGTGTGATTATGAGTATGGCAAGGTCGGCTGACTTAAATTTGGGATTGAGATGAGCCACGGCCCGCGGCAGAAGCCCATCACGCGCCCACGCCACCAGGTCACGCGCAGACGACCAGATAAGGGCGTTGATAGTTGTGAGCACGGCGCCCATAGCCGCCACGAAGACGATGTAAATGCCGATGCCCGGCATGATCTTGCCTGCATCGACCATGACAGCCGTATTGCCGATCTTAGCAACTTCCTGCCAGTTCATGCTGGCAACCAGTCCGTAAGGCTGAATGGTGTAGAGGAAAAGTATGACGACTAAGGCAATGATCAGGGCTGCCGGAAGGTTGCGCCTGGGGTCCTTTACGTCGCCGCCTATATCGGCCAGCGCTACCAGCCCCGACCAGGCCACGCAACCTAGCACCACGACCACAATGAACATGATCGGTCCGTTGGGGAAGAGCGGCACCAGGTTGGCCGGGTTCACGTGAATCGCACCGACGATGCCGAAGATGGCTATGCCGAACAGCAAGCACAGGAATAGAAATACCTGTACCCATGCGGTTATGCTGACTCCGAAGAAATTGATCAGTGCAAAGAACAGGACTACGGCAATGGCCAATATCGCCGGGTTAAGCGAAAATGCCGGGTTAAATGATTGGATGAACCCGATTACATACTGGGAAAAACCTACTGCGCAAAGCACGTTGCTGGCCAGCAGCGCCAGCACTGCCACAGGCCCAGTGCAAGGAAAACGCTCGGCCCGGTCATGCTGGTCATGGTGGGCAGCAATACAAATATCGCCGCGCCGATGACCAGGCCCACGATCATAGCGACCGTTTCCAGAAGGCCTACCTTCCTCTGCATGATTTCCGGTTTCTTTTCGGACAATTCCAGCCTCCTTATTTTATTTATAAACGTATTTGATGGCTTAAATCCTGTAAACCCTACTATTGCGCCAGCCGTTGGCTTCAATGATGCGTGAATACGGTCCGCCCTTAATAAGGAAATCGAAATCGTGAACTTTCCAGCCCATGCAACCCCCGGTATTTTAGATAGTGGAATTTAACATCAGTTTCACAAACTTTGTCAATGTTGTTCATAGATCATCGTCTATGCGCCCGGAAGCGGGGCGTTGACAACCTGGTTTCCCTTTGCCACACAGATGGGAAGTAATATCGGAGATACGCTCAAATGGGGAGCGGCTATAATTAGGATTTCGAAGAAAACATTGAGGGTTATTAGGAAAAAGTCCTTGAACATAGATTACGATGGCGCCCCTGGGGGATTCGAACCCACGACCCGCTGTTTAGAAGACAATTGCTAGCGGTCATCCTTGAGACAATGAGGTCGCATAGCTGATCAACTGATAGTGAATTGGTCAAGGCATCTGCTCGTTTTTTCATCCTGTTACCTTCTCCTTATTACTTCTTTTGAACACATTATTGCATCGGTTAATTCATGCGACTATGCCATTTTAAATCCGACTCAAGACTAAATGACCATGATCGATATATCAAAAATATTCTACACGGAATATGAATTGGATTCAGATTAAGACGATGCTGCTGACAAGGCGTAGGACCAGGGGAAGACGATTCTGTGGATGCAAGTGAGATAATGCTGGATCAGCCGTGGAGACGATGCTGGAGACGTAGCTTGGCGCAGGCGTACATATCTAACCAATGGAGCCCACTGGGATTTCCACTTTACCTGCTGTCCAGGGCCTGTTTTCTAGGGACAACTGCCCCCACCGCCGCCACCTCAGCTTGGCGGTGATTCCCCCCACTGTGACACGCTCTGCTGTGTGGCAGGCGTGGGATTTGTTGTTTCTATAGGCTTTTGCACCGTAAATTCCCCTGCAAGATCACCGATACCTACGCTGTATGCCCCTGGCTCGGTCTTGGTCACTTTGAATACGATGAAGCTGGCCCCCGGTTCCATGGTTACCTTATCGACTTGTTCTGTCACCCCGTTTATTTTAAGTTCGGCAGTGTAACTTCCCTCACTTCCGCCCGTGTTTACAATATCGGCAGTGATGACCACTTCTGCTCCTGGATTTGCCACATTCATATTAATTTTTAGATTAGCAAGTTTAAACACGGCAGGTACGACTTTCTCCACTGTGACCGTGGAGCTTTTGTCACCTATTATTATTTCATAGGTGCCCGCTTCAGGCTTGCTAAGCGTGAATTGAACTTCCTTCGATTTTCCCGCCTCTAGCATTATCGTGGTTTTGTCAGCAACTATTCCATCTACCCACACAGGCACCGTATAGGCAGCGAAGTCTTTGCTGGTGTTACTTATCGTGGCCGTAACGGTGAATTTATCATTCTCGATCACCTTGTTGGGAGTTACATCCAGTGACATTACGTCGAAATTGTTTGTCGAAACCGATTGACAGGCCGGCAATGGCAATAAAGATGCCAGTAGTGCCAGACCTATTACAGCCGCTATTCCATATTTCATATCAGTTTTACTTCTCGCGGTGCTAGCTTTCCACTGTATGCATAATCTAAAGAATAAACAGGAGCCATATCCCTGCGCCTATTATCACTACTCATGAAACGATTGACACTACTTCCTCGGTTATTGCGCACAATACTTTCTTAGAAATTCTAATTTTGCTTAACTTTCTTTTTCCCATTTATCTTTATCTCAATCGTAATGTATCACCAGCAGATTTGGTCAACTTCTTGCTTACCTTACGGTCGTTCTCCGTGCCCTCTTGGGCTTTCGCCTTCGCTTATAGTTCAAGTTCAATATAATCCAATCTCGTCCTAAACTTTTACCTTCGATAGCTCCGTCTTCAAGCAGATGCCGCGTATGAGCCTGTGACAGGCCCAACCTCTCCGCCGCTTATATTGTTCCAATCATCAACGGTTTCATATATATAATTATACATGCAAAAGAGCATCAACCAAACCAACATTTATGAAAATGATGCTTGATTGTGAATGCTAGGATAATAAGCACCCACTTCTACGGTCTGTGATGGGCGAAAACGCACCCATCGGCCGATAGAATCCGGTAAGCTGAAGAGAAAACCAGCGACCGGATGGAACGGGTGCTTAAAGTGGATCAGAAAGAGCAGATACGCAGAGCTTTTTTATTGAAGGCAAGAGCATACGACAGATCGCCAGGGAGTGGCATCATGACCGGCGTACGATTCGTGCGGCTATTAAGGATGCCAGTCCACCCCAATATAAAATGTCCAAGCCTCGGTCCATGCCAGTTCTTGGCAGATTTGTGGCCGTCATAGATAAGTGGCTGGCAGATGACGAATTCCAGCCGACCAAGCAGCGCCACACGAGCCGACGTATTTATCATCGGCTCATCGAGGAACATGGTTATAGCGGAGGAGAGTCCACCGTCCGGGAGTATGTACACAAGCATCGTGATCGGCAGCGTCCGGTCTTCATACCACTAACCTATGAACCAGGTGTGGATGCCCAGGTTGACTTCGGCGAAGCCAGGGTGATGATGAGGGGACGTCCTCTGACCGTCCAGTTCTTCGTCGGACGGCTGTGCTTTTCCAAGATTCCATTCTTAAAGGCTTCCCTCAACCAGCAGCAGGAGGCTCTGTTTGAGGGCCATGAGGAGGCCTTCAATTTCTTTGGTGGTGTGCCACGTACCATTTGGTACGATCGGCTTTCTCAGGCAGTTAGGTGTGCGTTACCGGGACACAAGCCCCTGGAGCAGGAAGCCTTTATTGCATTCCGGAGCCACTACCTGTTTGAGAGCCATTTTTGTAATCCGAGGGAAGCCCATGAAAAGGGACTGGTGGAAAACCTGGTAGGTTACGCCCGCCGCAACTTCCTGGTCCCCGTGCCTGGGGTAGACTCTTTTCAGGAACTCAATGACCTTCTGATGCAAAGGTGCCTGACGGAAGTCGGGAGACGGCTGCGCGGGGAAAACCAGACTATAGGTGAACTGTGGGGACAGGAGCGACCGCATCTACTTCCGCTGCCGACCCATCCCTTTCCGTGCTGTCGCACCGTGCCCGTCCATCCTAACAGACTCAGTATGGTAACCTTCCAGACCAATCGTTACAGCGTGCCCGTGGAGCATGTCTCGGAGTCACTCTTGCTGAGAGCCTTCGTAGACCGGGTGGAGATCACAGACGGGACCGAGGTGATCGCAGCCCATAAGAGGTTTTATGAACGTGAGCAGAACATTCTCAATGTGTTCCATTATCTACCCCTGCTCAAGCAACGTCCCGGTGCCTTCGACCACGCCAAACCGCTCAAGACGTGGGATCATTCGGCCATCTTAGACCGCTACCTGGCACAGTTGCGAGAGCGACTGTCTCACCGGATGGCGACCGTGGAATTTCTCCGGGTAATGGAGCTCTGCCTTGAACACCCCCTGGGTGAAGTAGCTGCGGCAGTGGAGCAAGCCATGATCTTGGGAAGTTTGGGTATAAGTACCATTGCCTTCCTGCTGCGGGCCAGCCAGACGTCATTTCAACCGCTACCAACAGGTATCCTGACCTCGGCCCCGGTATGTCCCCCCGTCCAGGGCCGTGATCTGCGCCAATACGACTGCTTTATCAGGAGGTAATGACTCGATGGCAAAAGACATGCTCATCCAACACCAACTGAAACGCCTCAGGTTGCCAACTATGAGCGGTCAGTACAAGAAACTGGCGCAGGAAGCAGCCAGAGATAATCGACCCTACGAGGATTTCCTGCTGAGCTTGCCAGAGGCTGAAGTAGCCCAGCGGGAAGAGAATGCACGCAAGCGCCTCATCGCTCAGGCTCATTTTCCCTATATCAGGACCATAGACCAGTTTGATTTCTCCATCATCAAATCCGTAAACAAAGCTGGTGTGCTGGAACTGGCCAAGGGAGATTACCTGTCTAAAAATGAGAATGTCGTGCTGATTGGCAACATGGGCACTGGCAAGACACACACTTCTATTGCACTGGGGCTGCTGGCCTGTCAATTGGGGAAGAGGGTGCGATTCTACACTGCCACCGGCCTGGCCAACGAACTCCTAGAGGCCCAAGACCAACATGCCCTGGGCAAGCGCCTAGCCCAGCTGGCCAAACTAGACCTGCTCATCGTGGATGAGGTGGGCTTCGTGCCGTTTACACCGGAGGGAGCCCGTCTGCTCTTCCAGGCATTTTCCGAACGCTATCTGAAGGGGAGTTTACTTATCACATCAAACCTGGAGTTTAGCAGGTGGCTGGAGGTCTTCGGCGATGAGCGGCTGACAGGAGCTCTCCTTGACCGCCTAACCCATCACTGCCATGTCCTGGAATTCAACGGTGACAGCTACCGCTTCAAGTAGAGCCTTCGCCAAAGAGAGCAAAAGCCGTAAGATCCGATTAGCGTAAGCGCTTCAGTGCCCGGTCTACGGTAGCTACATCGAAGGCATCTGGATCGAATTTGCCTCCCACCCACTCCAGCATAGCATCATGCTCCTGGTGGTTTGGGTGTGAAAGGGCTAACAGCAGATGCTGGTATCCCATGGGACCGCCACAGTCTTCAGGGGGACAAGCGCGAGCTCCTGCTGTGCACCGGGGATTTCCTTCTGGTTCTCCCTCCACCGAACCAAGCAATGTAATCTCATGCCGCCAGCTGTCGCCCAGGTCATACTCGTATAGAAAAGAAGTCTTTCCCCCGCAGAATATCTTCTCCAGCGTAATCTTGCGGGAGTCCAGGATTTCAATGTCCCATTCCGCACTCGGTTCCCCATACAACTTCCCATCAACTTCGAACAGATGCAGATGAGAATTAGTCCACCCCATGACCCGCTGCAATATCCGGTGAAATTTCAGAAGGCTCGTACGTGAAGGCACTTGCAATACACGCCAGATTGGCGGCTCGATTTCCTGCAGTTCTACCCTAAGCTCGTAAAGCAACTTACCAGTATCAGTTACTCTTGATTCCATGATATCATTCTACACCACTGGTCTAATCTGGAAAATGGTGGGTGCATTTTCAACCATCAAACCGGGTGGCGTTTCACTTGACATTCACACTTGATGATAAATTGAAGGCCGTGATATAAAGGCTATGCGTTTTTCATTCAGTGCATGGATTTGTATCGATTTGTTACTAATGCCTCGTTTTGGGGCAAATAGAGGTCATTATTTTGCCACATGAACCCAAGACATATCACGGAAACAGTCAGATTGCTGAAAGTTGCTTAATGATGGTGGGAGGCCATCTCACCCTCGTGGAGGGCAAAAAGTCCGCGGTTCGACTCCTGCCTCACTTCCAAAAATCGCCTTCAGTTGCAACAGCTCGGGGAAAACCCCGCGATTTTTCGCAGGCGTTTGAAGGTGCTGGTGGTAGCGACTGGATTTGAACTAGTGACCAAGGGCTTATGAGTGCGTATTTCTATACAGGAGTTGAAACTCGATCGAACACCACTATACAATACTAATCTACTAAACAGAGGTAAATATGACCTACACGACTTTTGAAAAAGCCTTTAATCCTGGTAGTATTGCTAGCGTAGGCGGCAGCAGCCAACTGAAACCGGACGACTCCCCAAAACGCAGTAGCATGCAACGGCATATTTGACAACTAGGCAAATAGCCCCTGCGAGGAAGGACTCAGCATTCTGATTACGCCCGTTGTTGCCACAGTAAATTTAACTTGATTGATAAAGGAGGTGACGCTATGATAATGCTCTATCGCTGATTTGACGTTAGCCAATGCGCGTGTCGCACCACCATTGTCATGCCGTATGGGAAACTCATAACGTTACCTCCGTGAATGCTTTATTACGATATGCTTGCGAGCTCCTTCGTTGTGAGTTTATCCGCATAGGCGAACTAAAATTCATAATGAAAGGAGTTTTTTTATGTCTTCTTCTTCCTCGTCTCTCGCGTCTTGGTTGATAACACCATGCACGTCCCATGTGCGAAGCAGAGCCAACAAGTGCAATAAAATTGATGATAGAGGAGGTATATCTTGAATATAGTCGATGCTCGCAATCTGTCATGTCCTGAGCCGGTGGTAAGAACCAAAAATGCCCTCGAAGCCATAACTGAGGGACAACTCGTTGTGCTCGTTAATAGCCCGGAGGCCTGCCAGAACGTGCAGCGCTTTGCGCAAAGCCAGGGTTGCAGCGTGAAGGTCAGCGAGAAGGAAGGTGTGTTTACCATTGAAATAGACAAGACAAGAAAGGCTGAACAAAAGTATAAGTCAGGTGCCGGAGTCCTGCTGTTTGCAAGTGATCGCCTGGGTAGTGGGGACGAAGACCTTGGGCGCTTATTGATTACTACGTTTATCGATACCCTCGCTGAAGCCGACCCGAGGCCTTACAGGATGATTTTTATCAACGGCGGAGTCCTGCTGACGACCGAAGGATCCAGGGTGCTCGATACACTGCAGCAATTGGAAAAGGCGGGAGTGCAGATATCTTCTTGTGGTACCTGTCTGAGCCATTATCATCTGAAAGACAAGCTGAAGGTAGGGACAATCACCAACATGTACGATATTGCCACGTCCTTACTGACATCAGAGAAGGTCGTCAGAATCTAAGCAGGAAAGGGAGTCGCCGGTCATGCAACTTACCGAATTGCGGTTGCCGTCCACTACCAGCCACAAATCGTGACATTCCATCAGCGGCAAAATCACTTGATATACATTATAATTGTCGAGGAGGATTGATATGAGCAACGAGCCAGGGCCGCGTCTTACTCAGACTGTACGCGCTGCGGGTTGAGCTTGCAAGCTAGGTCCGTCGGATCTACACAAAGCTCTAACTGGTCTACCTCTTACAACTGATCCAAACCTCATTGTAGGGATGGAGAGGATAGAGGATGCCGGCGTTTATAAGCTGACTGGTGATTTAGCCATCATCCAGACGGTCGATTTTTTCACGCCTACAGTTGATGACCCGTTTACCTTTGGACAAATTGCTGCGGCCAATTCTCTGAGCGATGTGTATGCCATGGGTGGTAAGCCCTTAACAGCTATGAATATAGTCTGCTTCCCAATTCAGACTATGGATATATCTATACTAAGAGAAATTCTCAGGGGCGGAATAGAAAAAATACGGGAAGCAGGGGTGGTGCTGGTGGGTGGGCACAGTGTAGATGACCAGGAACTTAAATACGGACTTTCCGTCACGGGTACCGTTCATCCCGATAAGGTGATACGCAAAGAAGGATCTGCTCCGGGGGACAAGCTGATACTGACCAAGCCCCTTGGGACAGGTATCGTTAGCACAGCCATTAAAGGTGGTGTAGCCAGTACACAAGCCATTGCAAAGGTAGTGAAATCCATGACCACTCTTAATCAAAAGGCGTCAGAGATAATGCAGGAAATAGGAGTCCATGCCTGTACCGACATTACCGGATTTGGTCTATTGGGTCATGCGGCGGAGATGATTGAGGGGACCGGTGTTGGCATGGTCATCTACGCCAATTCAGTGCCCATCTTTCCCGAGGCAAAGGAAATGGCGGGCATGGGCATGATTCCGGGTGGTTTAAATCGCAACCGTGACTATCGTAAGTCCATAGTGAAGATGGATAATGATGTCGATGGTATCATGGCAGATATACTCTTTGATCCCCAGACCTCGGGCGGATTGCTCATGTCAGTCCCCGCGGAAAAGGCCTCCATCCTGCTGGAAAGATTACGAGAAGCAGGAATATCTGGAGCGTCTATGATTGGCGAAGTGACCAGGGAAACGAAGGGTAAAATTATCGTTAAACGTGCCTGATTTTTATCTGGCATTAGCTGGGACGATGTGTGATAATTGAAGTTGCACCGCATTTGCAGGTCGATGGGGTATAACGATATTCGTGGGAACGTATGAGTCCCGGTGGGCTTCGCGGACTTCAACTCCGTTGGAAGACATCTAAATGTCTTCGGTGGGTTCGACCCCCATACGCTCCCGCCAAAGAATTAGAACTATATTTGATGCCTGAGGACATGCTCGTCTTCTACCCTGCGGGTAATTTTTTGCTGGTCCATATGTTCCAGTAGAGCCTGAGCATATTTACGGCTAGTCCCGAACATATCTCTTACCTCCGAAAGGGTTACCTTACCGTGGGTCTTTATGTGCGAAACGATCCGGTCTACCATTGCATTGTATACGGTGGATAAAAACACTATATTGTTATTGACTCTGACTACACTGCCCTGTTTGATAAGCAGATTTAGCAGGTCGGCATCCGGGATTTTATCGTCCGGCGGCGCATAGGGACTCTTTGCTAAGGAATCCAAAAAAGCATCCAGTACGGCTTTCTGAGAAGCCGTTATTTGGGTCTCATGAGTAGGAAGGCGGACCAGAGTCTCTTCTTCAATCAATATGCGTTTGCTTATATCCTGGAAACTGATTGAATGTGGCGATAATTTCAACTTTGTAGCTAGCTCCGCTTTAGGCATACCTGGCCGAGCGGGAAATTTCTCATGAAATTCTTGTACTATGTTGAAAGCATGCTTCACTAATTCCTCCCATCCCTGCCAGGTGTAAAGAATGCAACGTTCACCCTGGCCCACTTTCACCAGCTCCTTTTCCTGTATCAGGGTTTCCAGGACCGCTGCAAAGCTGTCGGCTGATAAATTTAGTTTTATCGCAAGGTCAGCCAGCTCCAAAGGCTGCTTCATTTGCACCAGGGTTGTTATGGCTTTCTCTATTGTGCCTTCTTTCACTGATTGGAGTTTCGTGATTAAGTCCTTGTCGCTCCTTCTATATCGTTTGCTTTGGGTTTCGATGATTTCTCCACCTGCAACAGTGTCCGATGAAGATCTAATGACGAACCGATCACCTTTAACCAGCGCCAGAGGATCGCGCAGTGACAATTGTGCCCAGGAGGACTCGCCGGCTTTAAGCTCATCCCTGTCCAGTAACCGTATTTTAGCCATGGTCTGGGATGTTCCGGAGTGAAAACTGACCACAAAATTATTCCGCAGGGAATAGTGAAGGTAAGGCAGCACAGATAGATGGACGTTTATCGTGCTGGTAGATGCGAGCCAGCCCGGCGTGGTGAGCACCTCGCCGCGTTTGATCTGTGAGGTCGAGATGCCTGTTAAGTTTACCGCAACCCGGCTGCCCGCGGAGGCTTTATTAATGCCGACTTTATGCGTCTGTAACCCACGTAGACGTGTCTTGATGCCTGATGGCACTATTTCCACTTCCTGCCCGACAGCCAGTGAGCCGTCTACCAGTGTACCGGTAACAACGGTGCCGGAGCCGGCTATAGTGAAAACCCGGTCGATAAATAGCCTCGGTTTTCCTGTATCCTTGCGTGGCTCGGTAGAGTTTAAAAGGCTATCGATATTTTCCAGCAGTTCGGGTAAGCCTTCACCTGTTACGGCTGAAACGGAGATGACAGGGGCTTTTTCCAGGCTGCTGGAAGCAATGAGCTCCTGTATCTCCAGTTTGACAAAGTTAACCTGGTCCTCATCCACAATGTCCTTTTTAGTGATAACGACAATACCACGTTTTATGCCTAGTAAATCGAGGATGGCCAGGTGTTCCCTGGTCTGGGGCATCAAGCCTTCGTTGGCAGCCACTATCAATAGGACAAGATCAATGCTGCTAACGCCCGCCAGCATATTCTTGATAAATCGTTCATGTCCCGGGACATCTATTATCCCTACGTCCTTCCCGCCCGGCAGCTTCAGCCAGGCGAACCCGAGGTCAATGGTCATGCCCCGTTCTTTCTCTTCCTGAAGGCGGTCGGGGTCTATGCCAGTCAGTCTGTGTACCAGCATGGATTTACCGTGGTCGACGTGCCCGGCTGTTGCCAGTACAAAAGTTGAACTATTTGCAGTCAGTGGATTCCTCTTATCGGGCTGATCCGGTTATGCTTTCCAGCGCTTCGACTATAAGTTTGTCTTCCTCGGGGAGCACTGTGCGAGGGTCAAGTAGCAAGGTGTCATCAGCGATGCGCCCGAGAATTGGTATATCTCTACACCGTAATTTTATGCCGAAATCACGGGCGATGTGGGGATTTTCATTTTTTCGGACTTTGCCAATCGCAAGAAGCTTTGTAGGCAGCTTTATCCCAGGTAAACTGCCTCCACCAATCATAGTATCACCATCCACTATTTGCGCAAGCCCTCCCAATGGGCGCGACCATACTTTGACTCTCTTTTCAATATCATCTATGGGAGTAGCGATCATTTGCCAGATGGGTATTTTACGTACCGCTTCGCCCTTTAGATAGTGAATTAAAGTGGCTATCAGGCCAGCAAGTCTGATTTTATCGATCCTGGTGGCCCTTGTTAATGGATGTTTTTTTAATTTATCGATATATTGTTTTTGACCAATAATTATTCCTGCCTGAGGCCCACCCAGTAATTTATCTCCAGAAAAAAGGGTTATAGCCGCTCCTGCCGTTACACTTTGCGCTACTGTTTGTTCAGGTTCAAGGCCGAACTGAGAGGTATCTAAAAAACAACCGCTGCCCATATCATCAAATACTGGTAAATCGTGTTTTCTAGCCAAACTTACCATGTCTACCAGCTCGACCGAATTGGTAAACCCGGTTATCCTGAAATTACTGGGATGAACACGCATCAATGCTGCCGTTCTGGCCGTTATCGCATTTTCGTAGTCCGTAAGATAAGTGCAGTTGGTTGTTCCGACCTCTATCAACTTGGTGCCACTTTGTCGCATAATATCTGGAATGCGGAAACCGTCACCTATTTCTACAGATTGGCTCCGAGAGATGATAGTCTCTTTTTTCTTTGCTAGTGCTGTGAGGACCAAGAATATCGCAGAAGCGTTGTTATTCACAACCAATGCGGCTTCTGCCCCGGTAAGCAGTTGTAGGAGTTGCTCTACATGAGAATGTCTAGATCCCCTTGTTGCTGTTCCGAGTTCAAACTCTAAATTACTATAGCCTTGCGCAATATTACCCATAGCAGCAATTGCATCCCGACTTAGAGGCGCCCGGCCTAAATTCGTTTGAAGTATCACACCTGTGGCATTAATGACGGGGCGTAAGCTCGACCGAAGCGCTAGATGTACATCAGAGCAGACGGATTCTGTAATCTCGTCCAGCGAAGGGCACTGTTTGCCACCGATGATAGACGAGCGGACGTTGTCAAGGCGTCGGTGAATCAATTCTAATATGAGGCTGCGCGGATAAATGCTGGTAAGTTGCTCGATCTTCTTTTCAGAGATAAGCCTTTGTGTGCTGGGAACTTTGCGCAGTTCATTTTTCATGACCCAGATGCTATTTTACTATACGCAGATCACTTTTAAAAATAGCTGCGGTCGCTTGGAAGAATTTACTGACACTATACTTCCCGTTCTTGAAATCTAGACCAGTCAAGGAATTTGCTGGATATCACGTAAGGGCCTAATAAATTAAATTAATTCGTTAATAAGTAGTCATTTGGTCATATATGTTCCCTTATTAATGGTATTCAAGTGAAATATGCTAATATTTACAGCATATCAAACCCATTCGTACAAAGCTCTAAATGACAGTAAAATCCTTTTATCTTGTGCCATTGCTGACATTGATTACACTAGCACTTGTATTTGATTCCTGTGAAGCGCCCAAATATTATGAGAATGCTAAAAAGGATTCCCCTGCCGTGGTACGCGTGAGCACTGATGGCAGGATGGGCTCTGGCGTCATAATTACCAGGGAAGGCTACGTCTTGACCAGCAAGCATATGATTGGCGATAGCCAGTCCGCTACAGTGATGCTTGGTAGCGGCGCCAGGTATCCGGCCAGCGTTGCCGCTGCGGATGATGCCAGGGACCTGGCAATACTCAGGCTCCCTGAAAATCCGGAGGGATACCCTTTCGCTGTACTCGGCAATCCGGCTGAATCGGACACTCTCCGTCTCGGAAGCCAGGTGATTGTGATGGGATACCCTGACGATAACAAGACCGACCAGGTCACATTGAGTGCGGGCAAAATCTGCGGCTTCCCCAGGGTGAATTCCGTTAGTTTCCTTCAGAGCGACGTTAGAATCAATCTGGGCAACAATGGCGGCCCGATGACCAATAGTGAAGGCGAGGTAATAGGCATTATCAGCAGCCGGTATACAGACGCCAATAAGGCCTGCGCCGTCTTTGCCACGGCCGTCAGTGAGGCGAAACCTCTGCTGGACAGCTTCACTACCGTCAAGCAACCTGTGGTGCTAGTTCCAGCGGAGAATACAACCTCCGTGTCGAGCTTGCCCTCTACCAGCGTAGATTACCTGGCGCCCGATTTCAGTCTTCCTACCGCTGACCAGAGACAGGTCACGTTAAGTTCACTTAGAGGCAAGAAGGTCCTGCTGGTTTTTTTATCGACAACCTGCGATGCCTGCCTTAAGACTATGCAATGCCTGCTTCCCGTTTACGCCGCCTGGCCGAGAGATGAACTCGAAATGGTATTTGTTATCAGTGGGGGGCAATTCGATGACGTTCAGAAGTGGATAGATCTGTACCGCGTTGAATGTCCGGTGCTATTGGATTCAGATGGGATTGTGCTGAATCAATATGAGGTAAAGCAATATCCTACTCTCTATTTCCTGACGGCCGACGGGCATATAAAAATAAAGCAATCTGGTCTCATTGATGATTGTTCAAAACAATTGGATACCCTGCTCAGGCAGTATTAGCCTTAAGGCTTAGCAGAAAGATCGAGCCAACGTCCGGAAATGGCCGCATCGGTCTGGACAAGGTCTTAGAGTGCTTGACCTTGGGGTTCTGACCACCACTTCTGAAAAATATATGCAGCTAACTGAACTGGCAATGGTGCGAAATGGTACTATGGCAACCTTAAACATTCCTTAATATTTCCGTCGTAGAATGGAATTAAATTGGCTGAAAAGGAGCACCTGCTTTCGGAAATGGATTGAAAAAGCAATAAGGAGGTTAGTAATGAAAGTGCGATTGGTTTGGACGACAACTTTGCTCGTGGGCTTAATGCTCGTAGTAGCGCCTTCTTGCATATCCGCCGTGACTTTTACCTCTATGCCTGAGCCTAAGGTACCTGCTGCTACACAACTTGCATACCCAACTGAGAGGCCGATGCAGCATCAGCGAACCAATGGAACGCTCAATAAGATAGATGGCAATACCTTAACCTTGACTACCGGGGAAGGACCGGTCACGGTGAAGCTCAGTTCCGACAGTATCCCAGTTCAGAAGATCAGTACTGGCGTTCTCTGGGACCTTCTTAAGGAGGGCATACCGATTGTTGCGGTGGGACCGCAAGATGCGAGTGGCAATATTGCTGCCACTTCGATCTTCGTTCTGCCACGGACTCAGGGTTCTTCAACTGCGATGCCCGAGGCGACTGGCTCGGTAAGCGTAAAACAGTTTTATGTGCGCCGCATCCTGCGAATTTGGCCG
>JBEKCL010000083.1:0-14130 GCA_050014895.1 Dehalococcoidia bacterium | reverse complement strand
TATGGCGGTAGATATGTGTCTACGTCTTCTTGAGATGGAATGTCGACTGGCATTTCAGTATGGGAAAGTACATAGCCGTCATAGCAGACCATAACCGGCACATAGACCTGTTCGGCTATGCGGTAAGCCTGTATAACGGTGTCCATGATTTCCTGGTTGTTTCGGCAGTATAACTGAATCCAGCCAGTATCACGTTGCGATATTGAATCCTGCTGATCATTTAGAACGTTCCATGGGGCACCGAGAGCACGGTTGACACATGCCATCACTATGGGGAGACGTGCACCGGCGGCCCAGTGCAGCATTTCGTGCATATATGCCAAACCGTGTGAACTGGTGGCCGTGAACGCTCTTGCCCCAACCATGGAAGCGGAAGTACAGACCGCCATGGCGCTATGTTCGCTTTCGACAGCTACATATTCTGCCTGCAATTCGCCCTTTTCAACATATTGCGACAACTGTTCTGTTAGCGGTGTTTGTGGGGTTATAGGGTAAGCGGCTACCACCTGTATACGGCTCAATTTCGCTGCATTAGCAGCGGCCTGGTTTCCATCCTGTATGCGTATGTTGCTTTTCCTTTGAACTCGATTACCGGCATATGAGTGCGCCATTCCCCGGTCCTGCCAGCTTCACCTATACCGGGTGATGATTCATCGCATATGTGGTTACAATCACGGGTTCCCATTTTATTAAACCTATTTTGCCAATTTAGTTATTTCGTATGTCTTATTAATAGCGGAGAGGTTAATGTCCACGGTATTTTTGGAGAACCTCTCACGGATCACTTTCTCAAGTGTCGGCAAATCCACTATTTTTGTGGC
This sequence comes from Dehalococcoidia bacterium, assembly GCA_050014895.1. Classification (GTDB taxonomy): domain Bacteria; phylum Chloroflexota; class Dehalococcoidia; order GIF9; family UBA5629; genus JAFGLP01. Next base: position 13,309 of record JBEKCL010000083.1, on the reverse strand, counting down.
ACGTAAAAGCGCACCCAGTATTGCTGTATTGACAATAACCAGGCCGGCTACGATCAATCCGAGGTCCTGGCAAACCTTGGTCGCATCCGCTGTGGCGACATTGAACTCACCCTTGACGCCAAGTTCCCTGGGTGAAAGAGGGGAATTGATTATCATCCAGCCTTTTGCACCCAGCCCCTGAAACACATCCGGGTATTTGAGCAGTGTATGGTCCAGGACTACAACAATATCGGGATTCTCAACTTGTGAGACTACCAATATCGGTTCGCTGGATATTCTGGTCGAAGCACTGACGGGAGCGCCCCTTCTCTCAGCTCCGAATGACGGCGCTGCCGTGACACCCCTGTATCCTTTGACGAAGGCTGCCTGAGCTATAATTTTGGCTGCTGTAATTGCTCCCTGTCCACCACGCCCATGCCATCTGATTTCAAGCGGCCTGTTGTTAAGGGAAGATTTCTGCGCCATAAATTAATTCACTTCTGAGTGCTGCAATATGCAACAAAGGTATATGTTAGCTCGTATATAGATCGTATGTCAAAAAATATCTATTACCGGGCGAATGTTGCCGCCGATTTTAGTTCGTCTTCATGTGTGACAAGCCATTTCCTGTACTTCCGCCAGTCGGGGCAGAATCCGGCAAGAAAGTCCCAGAATTTCTTCGAGTGGTCCATATGTTTAAAATGAGCCAGTTCGTGCATGATGACATAGTCTACTACGGCTTCAGGCGCCATTAGCAGTTTCCAGTTGATCGACAGGTTTCCCATGGGGGAGGCGCTGGCCCAGCGTTTCCTCTGTCCCCGTACGACAATGCGGTTGTACCGGAGGCCCATTTCAGTCTGATATCTATCGGCTTTTTCCTTAAAGACACATGCAGCCTGACTCCTGTACCATTCTTCGAGTATCTTCGCCCTGCCGCGTGTCCCTGGGCCACAGGAAATAAATAACCTGTTACCTTCGAGGTAAGGAGGCGTGCTTTGCTGCCCATCCTTTGTTACGATTACCTCGATCATCTTGTCCATATACCGGACCTTTTCCCCGTGATCAACCTCTTTCCTGAAAAGCGGTATCTGAAGTGGTTTTCTGCCGGGGAGATGACGGAATATCCAGCCTGATTTCTTTTCAAGGATGTCATCAACCTGCTCAGGCTTATATTTTTTCGGAACGATCACTATCAGGCCGGAATCGTTGTGTATCTCAAGTCTGATCCCCCTGATTCGGGGACTCTGCTTGAGAATATAGTCGATCTTCTTCCCTTGAAGTGTTATCTCACGCTGGCCGATGATGGCCAGCCGGACGGCCGGTTTAATTGTCATGTACATATTGTATTTTTTGTGAACTTCAAGTACAAATTGACATGCGTACTCTATTGATATCAGGTTGCCGCAGGCGTAAACTTCTTATCAAACAAAGGGAGAAGTAATGCCGTGAAATGCTTGATACTTGCCAGTGGATTTGGCACCAGGATGTACCCGCTAACGTTAAATCAGGCGAAAGCTCTATTGCCCTACAGGGGCAAGCCGATGATCAATCATATCGTAGATAAAATTCCGCCGGACACTGAAATACTGGTAAACGTTAATAAAAAATTTGAAGCTGACTTTCTTGAATGGCAAAGGCAGCAAAAAAGAAAAATAACGATTTGCGTAGAGAATGTTCACTCGGAAAAAGAGATGCTTGGCGCCGTGGGGGCCTTGAATTACTGGATTAAAAACAAAGATATCAAGGAAGACTTGCTGTTGTTCGGCAGCGACAACTATTTTGAATTTGATTTGTCCGCTTTCATTTCTGCTTTTAACGGGAAAAATGCTCTAATCGCTGTGTATGATGTAGGAGATCCTTCTAAAGCTACCCAATATGGTGTAGTGCAATTAAAGGGCCGGCGCATCATTGAACTGGAAGAGAAGCCCGCTAATCCAAGGTCCAGCCTGGTAGCGACGGCCTGCTATATACTGCCGTCAAGGGTATTCCCGTTTATTTCAGAGTTCTGTAATGGAACCACGAGAGATAACCTTGGTAATTTTGTCGCGTATCTCATTGATAGAGACGATACATATGCTTACCCGTTCAAGGAAAAATGGATAGACATTGGTAGCCTGGAGATATACGATGCGACTAAATAGGATTGGGCTTGCTCATTTTCTCATTGGGTACCATTACTGTAGAATGAACGCGGACAGAATATATAATTTGCTTATATCAGTACATAAGGGGGTAATTTAATGGAAGATATTGAAAATATGGTTAAAACTACCTTAAGCCAGATTGAGAAGGTGCTGAGTAGTAAGACTGTGGTTGGAGAACCCATAACAGTTGGTGACACGACGTTGATTCCACTTTTAAGCGTCGGATTTGGATTTGGGGCAGGCGGCACCGCCAAAAGTAATACTGCAGCACAGCAGGGAGGTGGAACGGGTGGTGCGGGTGGTCTGAAGCCTATTGCTATTATTGTAGTGGACAAGGATGGCGTGAGGATCGAACCTATAAAGAGCAGCGTCGCCGCAGCGATCGAAAAACTGGGTGAGAAAGTGCCGGATGTGGTGGAACGGTTGGCTGACAAATGGGGTGAGAAGAAAAAGGAATAAAAGGCTTTGGCACTCCTTGTCATCGGCTTAATCATTTTATTTTTCATAGTCCTGATTCTCGTATTGCCTGTACACGTAGAGGTTATTGTAACGGTTCGTGGGGGTGTTGATTACCGGCTGCGGGCATTCTATCTATTTCGGCTTATTGTGTGGGAATGGGGAAAACAACCTGCCCAAAAAAAGGAGAACCAGGTGACCGCAAAGGAAAAACGCGGTCATATCACATGGTCGAGTATCTACAAGGTCGTTCAGGTTAGTGGGTTGTGGAATAGTATCTGCCTTCTGATAAAAAGGCTGGCCCACGCAACTAAATTACGCAAGCTCGAGTCCGATCTAACAATCAGCCTGGGAGATGATTATTATACGGGTATGTTTATCGGGCTGCTGCTGCCGGTTGTCATATTCTTGAACACGCAGTTATCCAGCGTGCTCAGGATAGTTCCAGCCTTTGAGGAAGACCTGATACTTGATGGCTCTCTGACGGGACTGGTTGCAGTAAGGCCTATCCGCATTTTGGCCCCGATGACGGCGTTCATATTTTCTCAGCCTGTATGGAAAGCAGCATGGATAATATTTAGAGACAAATGAAAAAAGAAATTTTGGTTGTTGAGGCGCCTGTTATAATCGGTGAAGTGACGATTAAGCTGCTGGTAAAGCAATCCATCTCATGGTTCAGTATTAAGGGCGTGCTGTATTTCAACGTGATAAAACAACCGGTCTATGCGGTTTTATCCTGCCGGGGCAGCAGCAAAGTCCTGGACATGCTGGGCCAGGAGATTTCTATTCATCAGGTGAAGCTGGAATACCCAGGTCTGGACGTGGTTCCAGGAAAGGCAGAGTTTCTTCCCGGACGGCATTATTAGCAATGGCCGCAGGGGCCTGCTGCCGGTAATGGGGCTTTCTGCGTCTGGCGGCTGCATATGGATGCGACCCAGTGCCGGCCCATAAGCCGGTAAAAAACTTCCTGTCTAACTCGTGCAGGGTATCGGCGGAGTTCAGGAGGTCCCTGGAGGCAGCGTTCTCAAAGTAGGCGACCTCAACATGTTTGCCCATATTTTTTACGACCTGGAGTGTATATCCAAAATCAGAATCTCCGCTTACAAGGATAGCAATATCATATGAATTGTTTGAGGCGAAATACAGCAGGTCAGTAGCAAGCATCACATCAATGCCCCTTTCGACCGGTACTCCCTGCGATAGTTTGGTAGTGCCGAGCCTGAGTTCCAGATAAGGTGTTTTCCTTAAAGTTTCGAGGAAATCTTGCTGTTCCCGTACACCCTCAGTTCTTTGAACGGGTTCCTGCAATACGTTGTAATAGTATGTCCTGATCAGATGCCGCGGTCCAACCAGTTTCTTGGTGAACTCGGCAAAGTTCAAATCGACCCGTTTAAAATTATTCTTTAAAGAATGGTACAGGTTGCTACCATCTATAAATATTATGACCCGGTCCTTCATTAATTCCTCCTCATGAAGTTATCCACATCCCTTGGGATGAATGTTCAAAATATATGTAAACCAACAAAATCTAATGCAATTATACTTGAATTTGCTGAAGAGTGTTCAGTTTTCCATATTATCTTCAAGGGCTGTCCACCTGGCGCCAAATCCTGTGCCCATCGGTTATGAACTCAATGCTGCCCTTGGTGGCTGTTACTGACACGTTGGAGCTGCCGACCCATTCTTCGAGCTTCTCCATTACTTCTTTATTAGGATGACCGAAACGGTTGACTGCTCCGCAGGATATAGCAGCAGCGGAAGGATTTACGATTGCCAGGAACTCGTCTGAAGTTGCCCCATTACTCCCGTGATGCCCTACTTTCAATATATCGCTGTGTAAATCTGCTCTTTCTGCAATCAAGTAACGTTCGGCGTCTTTGCCTATGTCGGAGGTCAGCAGGAAGCTCACGTCGTTCCAGGAAAGCCTTAATACTATAGAATTGTTGTTTACATCATCGCCGGTCCCCTTGCGAAGATTACGGGGAGGATTCAGGACCTCTAGCTGTACGCCTCTCCCTAAACTCATTTGCTGTCCCTCGTAAATAGTCTGGATTGGTAATGGGATCTTTCTTATAGTTTTTAAAAGCTCTCTGGAAAGCGAAGAGTCGATATTAAAAGGTGATAATGCTATGGTAGGTACTTTGTATTTGTGCAGAAGTTCGAACGACCCTGCTATATGGTCTTCTTGCATGTGCGTCAATATGAGCAGGTCGATCTTCCCATCCCAGAAAGGCAATTTTTTACCAAGCGACGTGCATGCTGACATCTGGTCAGGTCCGGCATCTACAACTATATTTTGTCCGTCCGGGGTTCTGATAAGAATAGATTCACCCTGGCCTACATCCAGAATGCTGACATGCAATTTTCCATCGGGGGCTGTTATGTAAGCCGTCCATACCAGCGCGTTGGCGATAAAAAGGATTAACACTGCCCAGCGTATATATGGTTTCAATGACCTTATGTGGAATGCCTGCAAATAATGCCAGGTTTTATTCCACAGCAGTCTGACAAAGTTAAATACGCGTTCTCTGTTTTTCGCAGTGATCACAATGCATGTTAGTCCCGCATAGTATGCAATTACCTGCCAGGGTTGAATGTTAATATTTGAAACATAGGCAATCGGTATTGCACTGAATAGTTTCACAATCAATTCAAAATAGCTCAAGAAAAGCCAGGCAATCCAGCCAAAGAATATCCCCGCTGGCTGCCATATAACTCCTGCGAATGCCGTTAGCATGGATGTGACCATGATGGCTGGAAATGAAGGCATGGCAAAAAAAGTTGCCGGCGCCCCAACCAGTGAAAATGTTCGAAAATTTAAAGTGGTTATGGGAAAGGTGGCAATGATTGCCGCCGCTGTCGCTGCGAACGTAGTCACAATGACGCTTTTTATAGACTGCATATAACTCCTGGAATCTGATCTTGTCCCGTAGTTCAACATCCGAATGAGATATGGTGAAATTAATACCAGGCCGAGCATAGATAAGAAGCTAAGCTGGAAACTGGTGTCCCAGAGAACACGGGGTTCTATTGCCACCATGACGGCGCCTGCAAATGACATGGCGGCCACTGCGTTACGCTGCCTGCCTAAAAGTTCCGCAATCAGGAATACGCTTCCCATGATTGTGGCGCGTACGACCGTGGGAGGCAATCCCGTTAGTATTGTGTAAAGCCAGATGAATAGCAACGATAACCAGATATAAACCTGGTTTCTCCTTCCAAAAAGGCGGATTGTCAGGGGAAGCATCATTCCCAGGATGATTGTTAAATTCATGCCGGAAATGGCTATCAGGTGGGTTGTGCCCGTCGCATAAAAAGCCTGCACGAGAGATGGGGGCAGGCTACTCCTTATACCAAGAAGGATCGCCTGCGCCAGCGAACCTTGCGGCTCCGGGAGGCAGGCTGACAGACTGTCTGTTAGTCTGGAGCGCAGATCATAAATCCAGGAAAGTGGTGAAAACCAATTGTCAGTTTCAAGAATTTCAAGGCGAGGATAATTTATAATGGAATAAATACCCTGGTTGGATAAATAATTCCTGTAATCAAACTCATTGAATTGAGGCGGGTTCTCAAGTTTTCCGGTTAATCGGATTCTGTCACCATAGTGCAGTTGTTTGTAAAACGGAGCGTGTACCAGGACATCCCCACTGACCCCGTATGTCAGATTGTCGACAGTAATTGAATTGGCTGATAACCTGAACTCGACGGATGTTTTTTGGGTTTCCGGAGGGTTGGAAATGCTCCCCTCAACCCGTACAATGCCCCTGCCATTATAGAATTGAAGGCTGGTGCTATCCGTTGGCGGTACTGATGATTGATACCTGAGTACGCCGCCCAGCAGTGCAAGCAGGCAAAAGCCGCAGACTATTAAGACTCTCCTGCGGCTCCCTATGAAAATTGCAGGGATAAAGAGCAGCAATCCCACTGCCGGCGCCCATGCCGGCACCGCTATTACGGAACCTGCAAGAATACCTATTAGCCAGGCAACGCTCACATAGAGAAGGGGCAAAGTAAATTAATCTCCGACCGTAGCCAGCCCTTTAATTTTGTCCAGCAGAGATTGGCCGAAACCTTCGATCTTTAGCAGGTCATCAACACTTCGCAATGGGCCGTTCTTTTCCCGGAATGCTACTATCATCTTGGCCCTACCTTCGCCGATGCTGGGAAGCGCTTGTAAAAGCCAGACTTCGGCCCTGTTTAAATCTACCTTTTGAGGTTGTGAGGCTTCTCCTTTAGCAGGAACGTAGAGTTTTACGTGGTTTGTGTCTGCATTATCGGACAGCCCTGCTGCTGAGATGAGAGACGTGAGACTGTCTCCCGCTTTGGTGTCATAGATACCGGGCCGCGCTACAGCGCCGCCTATGTAAACATTGCCCTGGATATCGGCTTTCCTGGCGTTTTGCAGTGTAATCTCAACGGGCTGCAGTTGGGCCAGCCTGATTGAGAGGAGAATGCCCCCGGTAATAAGGCTGACAGCAAGGAATACTGCTATAATAAGCCACATTTTGTTGCGGATTCCCGTCATGATCTGTCCCCCTGTTTGTGTATAAATAGCGTATACGGTGGTAGAATTTTAACACATATGGACAATACTAAGTCGATAGCAGTTAATAAAAAGGCTTACCACGATTATCATATCGAGGAAACCTATGAGGCTGGCATTGCCCTGACCGGTTCGGAGATTAAATCTATCCGGTTGGGCAGGGTCAATATCAAGGATGCCTACGCGCGGCCGGAAAAGGGGGAGTTGTGGCTGTACAACTCTCATGTCTCCGCCTACCAGGTGGGCGGGTTCAAAACTCACGAACCTGACAGGCGGCGGAAGCTGTTGATGCATCGTAACCAGATAGCTGAGCTGGAGCAAACTGCAAACCAGAAAGGTTTGACTCTGGTGCCTCTACGGATATATATTAAACATGGTCTCGCGAAGTTGGAAATTGGGGTTGGGAGAGGCAAAAAAATGTTCGACAAGCGCGATACTATCGCCCGGCGTGAGACCGCGCGGGTGATCGAGCGGGCCATGAAAGACAGGTCCCGCAAAGAACGTTAACAACTCAATATTTATGGGGGCGCGTGGCTTCGACAGGGAAGAGCCCACAGTACGGCAGGTCGAGGTGCTATCTACCTCGTTAATCCGGTAGCAAAACAACAACTGCCAACGAAGCAGTTCCAGTAGCAGCCTAAAAGGCCGCTCGTCCAACCTTTCCTCGTCCCGGTGGGATTGGATTGGGCGACGAAATGCCGGGGTGCAACAGTCCCGATGCTGATGAGGGCTGTTAAAGACTAATCAGCTGGCACGTTTATACTCCGTCTGCAGAGGCTGAACGTGCGACATTAAAGAGTAGACTAAGCCTGTAGAGGTGCTGGCAACTTTTTCTTGGACAGGGAGTTCGACCCTCCCTCGCCTCCACCAGAAACACCGTTTATATCTGCTCTTGAGAGTAGATATGTTGATTTATATAACTGAATAGCCGATCCTTCTTTCAAAACCGCCACCTGGAAAACAGGCAAAAATGGCGGTTTTGGTTTTATGGTCACTATTGACCTGGTCTTTTTAGCATCTACATAGACCGCATCCAGCATCGTAAGCAGAAGCTTCCGCTTCTCTTCCAGATTGGCCCCTTTCCATAGCATCGCTAACCTTTCTATCAGCTTCCCTGCCTCTTCGGCGGCGCTGGCTTCAGGCACGACCAGCGACTCAAGCTCCATCTCCAGTAGTCGCTTTTGCCTGCGGTATTCTTCATCGGGGAAAAGACCGTCTATATAAACCTTGGTCATACGCCTTAGCTTTTCTTGCGCCTGCTGGCGCTCTGTCTTCACCCTTTCGATCTCATCCTTGATGCTGATGATAGCCAATACCTCTTCCAGCCATTGTGGGCCAAGCTCAATTGCCATGATGATCTTGCCGAGCTGCTCATCAGCTACATGGCAAGGTATGGAGCCACCAGCTGCTGGACATACAGCGTGTCCCCTTGAATTATTATGCTCACGATAGTAACTGAGGCCGTTTTTATAAGTCTGCGCCCACATGGGCATGCCACAGTAAGCACAGCGTATCAATCCCTTGAGCAAGTACTGCCTTCCAGTACTGGGATGTAAGGTCTCGGAACGCCCGCTGTTCTTCTTAAGAGTGGCCTGTACCAGATTAAAGATATCCTGGCTGATTAAAGCCTGGTGCGCTCCGGGTAATAAAGCTCCCCGATACTGAACCTTGCCCGCGTAGAACGGATTATGCAGTATCCCCCTTACCGACGCTGTGGTGAAAAGCCTTGGCCCAGATACCAAAATACCTTCAGCATCAGGAAGACTATGCATATTGCGAGTCCTCAAACCCTGATTATTGAGCCATGAAGCTAACTGCCCTAAAGTGGTTGTGCCTGAAGCATACCGATGGAACAGCTCTTTGACCGCTGAGGACTCGGTAGCATGAGGGTGTATCCCTCCTGGATGCTCCGGCTGGAACTGCTGTACCCTGCCGCCCTTCTCGTTATCTGCCCAGCAGGATGCATAGCCGAAAGGCAATCCCCCAACATGCTTGCCCTCGAAGGCCCTCTGGCTTAAGCCTTTGCTGACATGGTTACCCAAGGCTTCGCTGTAGTACTGGGCAAAAGCCCCCAGCATCTGCGTGAAAAGCATCCCCTCAGGCCGTGAGTAGTCGATGTTCTCGCTGATGGAGACCAAGCCGATATTAAGCCTGCCTAATATAGTCAGCGATTCTAATGTAATCTTGAGATTGCGCGACCACCTGTCCAAAGTGTGAACGACGACTAAGTCGAACTCATGTTTGGCGGCATCATCAAGAAGCTGTTTAAATAGTGGCCTGCGTGCGATGGCCTCCACATGGGCAGACTTGCCTTCCTCCCGGTAGACCCTGATGGCCTCCCATCCCCTGTTTTTGCATAGATCGTGGAAGAGCCTTTCTTGAGCGTCCAGAGAATGGCCGTCAATCTGAGAGGCTGAAGATACCCGCAGATAGGCTACTGCCCTCACTACCCTGCCTGCCTCGAAGCCACGGCTAAGGCCATCTCCGCTAACACGTCCATAAACTGCCTGATCATAACCTTATCCGCTTCGCTCTCATTCGTGTTTGTACAGTGTATACATGCGCGTATACTTGTCAACGCTTCCTGCGTTAGACCTGCGGCTTCTGCCTTACTAATGTTGCTCAAGGCTCTCCAACACCTTCTCGATATATGGCTTATGACTGATGAAGGCCCGGAAATGCCGCCCGTCCTTGAGGCACATCAGCATTAAGAAAGGCTTGTTGGATTTGCGACCCCTGGCCAGCTTGAGCGAGAGCTTATTTTTACAGATGGGGCATAAAGGCATATCCTCAGTCATCGGCATTCTCCTTCAAATAAGATCGGCACAACAGATAGAGGGCATTGCCTCTGACGGTAGGGTTCTCACCTTTCTTTTTGGCTTTGGGCAGCACACTTGCCAATGCCTTTTCTATGACCTCAAGCTGGGCATTGGTAAGCTGGAACTGAAGGTGCCTTAATTTAGCTTGCTGAGCCTGCTGCCAGTTCTGAAGATACTCAGCTACCGTCTCCTCACTCATGCCGGCGAGGGCTTTTAGGCTGCTAGCTGTCTCCGGCAGAATTGCTGCTACCTCTTCTTCAGGGATAGTCTTGAGTACTTCGCGCAGCAGTTCCGCCCGTAACCCGATATCATCGGCACCCTGAATATGGTTGAGTGCCTGAGAGAGAAGGCGGGCGCGTGAATCGTCAAGCTTTAGCACCACGCAGGGTACAGATGTAAAGCCCATCTCAGTTAGCAGCTTCAAGCGCTGGTTACCGGATAACACTTCGTAGCTACAGAGCGCCAGCTTTCTCACTACAAGGTTAGTGACCAGGTCGTAGCGTCCGATGCTTTCCTTGAGCCGCGCCATCATGTCCTCGCTCATGTGGTTGGCATTCCAGGGCGCTTCCCGCAAATACTTGATAGGTAGTTCAACGATCTTCATGGGTATCCTCCTGGTTAATCTCTTTTTTGGGATAGGGTTGCAGCGGCACTTTCAGGCGGCTTCTCAACGAGGCATCTAAAAAATAGATATAACGATGCTTGGCTGCTTGGGGTATGCGTTTTATATCAACACCATGTTTGGCAAAGTAACGCACTGAATGGCTGCCGTAAGTGTGCGCTACCGACCTGGAATGGCGCGGAACGCCGTCTCCCAGGTCGTACAAAGGCATGGCAGAGGACAGGCCGCTGTAAAGCCATCCGGTCGCCTGATAAATGGTCCCCAGATGTCCCTGCGACGGGTCTGCATAAGAGACGAGAAACTTTACCTCGGTGTGCTGACGCAGGGAACGCAGCACGAACCCCAGCACATGGGACTCGCTGTTTCTGGGAAGATCATCTGAAAGCCATAGCCGCGTTAAAGCGAGGCAATCGTCACGTTTTGCGCCTTTCACTAATTTATGAGCAAGCGATGGCCCGGCCCCAAAAGACAAAGCCCCCATAAGCCTGCCCTTGAGAAATACTCCAAAAGTGAGCATGGTTCCGCCGGGCATAGAGTGCAGGTAATGCTCTTTCTCAAACACCTTCTTTGCCGTTAACATTGGGATGGGTGAGACGCGAAGATCATGGAGCGCCGCGCTGGGACTCGAACCCGCTCCTGCTCCCAGGTTGGGAACTGTGCTGCCCTTAACACTAGCGGCGCTTGTATTTTTCATGAAAGTTAAATTCATCTTGACTTTCCAACCGTGTATACATATTCTTGAATATTAGGTACGGACATAAACAGCACAAAATAGGAAAAAAACGGACATTTTCTTAGTTAGAGATTGTTATGAGCTATTCCGAAAATAATGTAAGGTTGATATTAAGTCTATGTGAGGGAAGGACGGCAGCGAGGGCAGTGAAGTTCCTCGATCAACTTGTAACCGGGGGCTCTAGTGGTGGGTATGACAGCGTCAAGAGGCTGGCAGAGACTTTTTCGATCAAGTTTAATGAGATTGACTGGAAGGAACTCCAAAATGATTTCCCAGATGCTAAGACAGTGCGCAAATGGATCAAGGAAAAGCCAGAATTACAGACTTCGAATAAGGATGAGGCGTTAGCTACTCCAACTCAGAAGGCAGCAGGCCTGCCAACAAGTAGCCCCAGTTCTTCTAACCTCAAATTGCCAGCGCTTCCACCCGCAGAAAAGTCTCAACCTGTTTCTCAACAGTTAATAAACGATATTAAGAAACTAGTAACGGACATAAAAAAGCTAACAGAAGTTCCTATCCCAGAGACTCGATTTTATCCTGATAACGCCGAGTTAAAAGCTGCCGACACAGCCGCAAAGCAGGGAGATAATATGCCATTTTTATCAGTTATCGGGAGGCTCCAGACCCCTAAGTGGTGGTATCCTCGCCAGTCAACCAGGATTAGAGCGTACCTTGACCATGAAAGCGTAGCAGTGCTTGACCGTTTTCTAGAGCTTACTTCTGACCAAACCTTGAGAAGTTTAATTGAAGAATGGGAAAGTGCGGCAGAGACATACCGAAAAAGAAAGGAATCGAATGTTGAATCTGGCGACATAAGACAGGCTTATTTGGAGGCGATAAAAGCTAAAAACAAGCTAGATGCGGCGTTAGCAAAGGCGCACGTAGCTCTATATTGAACTATTGGAAAATAGGCCACACTACATAGATAACGTTTTCTGTTAAAGACAGCTTTACTGAAAAAGGTGTCCAAAGGCTTAGAATCAAAATTGAGTACTTCGAATACTCGAACCAGTACTTATTACTACTCGCCAGCATTGCTGACTACTTGCTCCTGGCGTTGACTGACACTGGACGAACGCATACAGTGGAACACAAACGCTTCAGGAGGTATATACGATGAACAAAATTAGACGAATTCCTACTTGTGACCAGTGCGGTAAACGTTTCAAAACCACTCAAGGACTGGGAGGCCACCGAGTACTCTATCATCGCTCAAATAAAGATGGAGAGCATGACACGACCTTAGATAAAGCCGGTCTGGATCATCTCGTCAGCAGATTATCTTCTATCGAGGAAATGGTTAAAGGTTTGCAGATTAAAACCTTGCAAAACGAGAAGTTGCCCATAGGGTTATGGGTATTGGCTGTCTGCCTAAAATGTGGTACGGTGCTTCAATATGATAGGACTTATCGCAAGGGTGCTTTATTTGAAAGTGACCATTTCGAATGTCCGCATTGTGGCGCGGTTCAAGAAGTCACCGAAGTGATAAGCCGACAAAAAGTCAATGCTAAAGAATGGGGCAAAGATACTCCAGAAGAAAAAGAAGCAAAGAACTCGTAAGCCCTTGGTCACTGGCATTAAACTTTGTCTCTGTAAAGATTGCTAACGACTTTATCTATTGTCACCAATGCTTTACTTATTTCTATCTCGATATCAGGCGATTTGCTTTTCTGCTTGTCAAAAAAAGTAGCCCAATTTGCTTTCTGTGATAAGGTAAGGTACTTACTGCTTGTGATACATTTATATACTTTATCCCACTCTGAATTTGATATCAGTTTTTTAATACTAGAGGTTATCTCAAAGTTGGGTAATTCATGTGTAATAAGTGATAGTACTTCATCCGATATATTTTGTGCTTCTTCATGCTTACCCACCAAAAATTTAGCTATAGAAATCAATCCCCTCTTTTGTATGTTTGTTGCTTTTGGTATTGGTATCTCCCGCAACTTCAATGGGTTAATATCAATGCTTGAACTACCACGAAGATAATTGAAATATTGTTTTATAAAATTG
>JBEKCL010000082.1:0-13576 GCA_050014895.1 Dehalococcoidia bacterium | reverse complement strand
GGAGGCGATGCGGTCCGACGGCTATACCAAAACCCCTACCGCCATCCTGAGCCGGGCTGTAGCAGGCATCCGCGGGAAGTGTCTGATCGTCAACCTCCCCGGAAACCCCAATGCCGTGAAGGAGTATCTCGACGTGCTGATGCCGATCCTTCCGCATGCGATAGAGACGCTGCACGGCAGGGTAGGGGACCACAAGCAAGGATAAATGCAATGGCCGGTTTGTGCGACAGTTTCCAAAGGGGCATCAGCTATCTGAGGATTTCTGTGACAGACCGCTGCAACCTGCGGTGCGTTTACTGCATGCCTCCCGAAGGAATCCCCCTGGTGTCCCACGATGACATACTGAGCTTTGAAGAGATACTGCTGGTCGTGCGGGCTGCCGTCGAAATGGGAATAGACAAAATCAGGATCACCGGAGGGGAACCACTGGTGCGGATGGGCGTTACCGACCTGATACAAATGATCTCCTCCGTCAACGGCGTTAAAGATATTTCAATGACGACCAACGGTACCGTGCTGGCGCGCTACGCCGAAGACCTGGTAAATGCAGGCCTGAACCGCATCAATATCAGCCTTGACACTTTAAAGCCTGACCGTTTCAAGCAGATCACGCGGACAGGCGAACTATCGGATACTTTGAAGGGGATTGAAGCGGCCAGGAAAGCTGGGTTGAACCCGGTGAAAATAAACATGGTGCCCATGCAGGGTATTAATGATGATGAGATAGTTGATTTTGCCCGCATGACCTTGGAATCAGGTTGGCATGTGCGGTTCATAGAGCTGATGCCGCTTAACAGGACCGCCGAGTTCGTGCCCTCGAACGTCCTGCGTAAGAAAATCGAGGCGCTGGGTATGCTCGAACCTTTTCACGGTATAGCCGGCAACGGCGCAGCACGCTATTTCAGCCTGCCCGGCGCAGCCGGAACCATCGGGTTTATCAGCCCTGTTTCGGAACCATTCTGCAAGGAATGCAACAGGCTGCGCCTCTCGGCAACAGGCATGCTGTTCCCATGCCTTTTTTCCGACAATGGGGTTGATATCAAAACACCCGTCCGCAACAATGCGGACCTTGAGGCAATCAAGCACCTGATAGCAGCGGCGATCGCCGCCAAGCCGCAAAACCACCGTTTTGTAGCCGGCGCTACCGAGAAAACAAAAATGTCCAAGATCGGAGGGTAAAACATGAGCCCGCACGATATCCGCATGATCGACGTGACCGGCAAGAAAGAAACCGCAAGGCTGGCCCTGGCCAAAGGGCACATAAACATGAATAAAAAGACGCTCGGCCTTGTTAAAAACAACAAGATACCGAAAGGCGACGTGCTGGCGACAGCGCAGACTGCCGGGATAATGGCAGCCAAGAAGACTCCCGATCTTATACCTCTTTGCCACCCGCTTCTGCTGTCAAGCGTCATCATCGAATTCAATTTAGATTCTGAAGCCGGCTTCATCGAGATCACGGCCACGGTCAAAGGCGAGGGGAAGACGGGGTTTGAGATGGAAGCCTTAACTGCCGTATCGATGGCCGCACTGACCATCTACGATATGTGCAAAATGTTCGATAAGGCTATGTCGATAACCGACATCCGCCTGATGAAGAAGACGGGCGGCAAGAGCGGGACTTATTTGTCGATGAAATAGCCGGCACTTCGAGACCCTAACCAGTTGACAGGTCCAAATCAATACTATATATTGTGTACAAATATATTGCACGCAAAATATGGCTAATATTGCCAGTATTACAGGGATTGTCCTGGCCGGCGGAAAGAGCACCCGCATCGGCGCCAATAAGCCACAGCTGAAAATTGGCAAAAGCCATTTGATCGATCGAGTCCTGGACACGCTTTCCCAATTCACGCCGTCCATCATTATAGTGACGACCGAAGACCAGACAGGCATGGCAAAATCCGCTACACCGGGCGTAAGGGTGGTGAAGGACATTTATCCCGGAAAAGGTCCGTTGGGCGGCATCTATACCGGCCTCATGCATGCGGAAACCAGCTATAGCCTGGTTGTCGGGTGTGATATGCCATTCCTAAACAGCGGCTTGATCAGATATTTGATAGATGGAGCGTCCGGCTATGCCGCCATCGCACCAAAAATTGGATGGATGATCCAACCACTGCACGCAATATATTCAAAGAGCTGCGTGCCATCAATTGAGGCGTTGATCCGGGAAGACCAGCTGCAGATCATCAAACTTTTTAACCTGGTAAACACAAGATACGTTAGGGAAAAGGAAATAGATCAGTTTGATCCAGACCACCTCAGCTTCCTGAATGTCAATACGGAAGGCGATTTGCAAAAGGCAGAGGTATTGATAGGGGGCAAGACCGGGCCAGAGAATGTAGATAAACGAGCCTATTGAACAAATGCATGCAAAGAAAGCCGCTCATTCCAGCGTGACCGTTTGCGGCCACACTTATGACCAATACCTCAATATGGTCAGGGCCTTCCATAAACATATTGCCCCGGGAGTAGTCATTGGCGGACTAATGGTGGACCTGGCGTACCGTAACCTGCCACAAGGAGAATTTTTTGACTCAATATCGGAAACCCGTTCCTGCCTGCCGGATGCCATCCAGATACTGACTCCCTGCACCATAGGTAATGGCTGGCTGAAGGTCATCGACCTGGGACGGTTTGCCCTGACCTTATTTGAGAAGCGCAGCGGTAACGGCGTAAGGGTATTTGTGGACAGTGCGAAGCTTGGTAACTGGCCCGAGCTAAAAGCTTTCTTCTTCAAACTAATACCCAAGAAGGAACAAGACCCTCAAGCGCTAATGGCTGAAATTTACCTTGCCAACACATCGATTTTCGGTGTTCAGAAAGTGACGGTCGACCTGGATTCTATCAAGTCACGTAACCGCCATACCATTGCCGTTTGCCCGTTATGCGGAGAAGGCTATCCCCGAAGCGACGGGAAAACCTGCCTCAATTGCCAGGGGAAATCCCCTTATTCATATTTTGAAACGCCGGCACCGAAGGAGGTTTGATCATGCCATGGAAGAAGACGACTTGCGTAATGTGCGCCGTCGGTTGCGGCATTGAGGTCCAAGTTGAAAATAACCGGATCATTAAAGTCCGCCCGGACAAGGACAGCCCTGTCAGCGAAGGATATATCTGCCGAAAGGGCATGAATGTCGCTTTCCACCAGCAAAATACCGACAGGGTGCTCTACCCGCTTAAGAAGGTTGGTGGCAAGTTCGAACGCATATCATGGGACCAGGCAATCAGCGAGATTGCAGGGAAGCTCAAGGACATACTTCAGCAGCACGGGCCACGGTGCCTGGCTTCAGTAGGCGGAGGGGGTGAATTCAATTTCTATCCACTACGGTTCCCGGTCCTCTTCATTCGCGCACTTGGCTCAAAATACCTGTACTCATCGGCCAACCAGGAATTTGCCGGCCGGTACTGGGCGCACGGCCTGATATTGGGAAGCCAGGGACTGGAGTTATTACCCGATTACGAGCATTCCGAGATGCTGATGGCCGTTGGCTGGAACGGAATGATGAGCCACCACATACCCCAGGCACGAAGAGTGCTGACCAGAATATCAAAAGACCCTGAGAAGCTGCTCGTGGTGATCGACCCGCGCCTTTCAGAAACGGCGAAGATAGCCAATATTCACCTTGCTCTCCGCCCCGGTACTGACGCTCTCCTGCTGAAATCGATGATCGCCATCATCCTCAGGGAAGGGCTGTATAACAGGGAGTACATTCGCGAGCACGCCGACGGGTTTGAAGAGATACTGCCATGGTTCAGCGGCTTCGACGTAGATGCCGCGTTGAAGGTCTGCGAGTTGGAATATGACCAGGTCCTCAGGGTCTGCCGGGAATTCGCCAAACGCCGGTCCTGCCTGCGCGATGACCTGGGGATCCTCATGGGCCGGCACAGCGCATTGAACTCGTATCTGCTGGTTGTGCTGCTAGCCATCTGCGGACGCATTGGCGTGCCGGGTGGCGACTACCTGGCCGGCGGGAAACTGTACTCGGACCCGAACGACCCCAAGACGTGGAGGACAGCAGTGACCGGAATTCCTGCCATCGGAGCGATGTTCCCGCCCAATGTTATGCCCGAAGAGATCATGAGCGACCGCCCTGACCGGCTGCGGGCCGCATTCGTATGCGGGGCCAATCCGCTTCGATCGTATGCCGATACAACTGCGTACGAAGAGGCATTCCGCCGGCTCGATCTGCTGGTGGTGACCGAGATAGCGATGAGCGAGACGGCCGCGCTTGCACACTATGTCCTGCCGTGCAGGTCGACCTATGAATCATGGGCCCCTGCGCCGATGGACGCCATCCTGCCTTCCAAGACCGGCTCTCCGAACGAAGTCTCCCTGGTAGTCTACAGCCGGCTGCGGCGTCCCGTCGTGGATATAGAGGGGGAGCAGAAGGAAACCGGCGAAATATTCACCCTGCTGGCCGAGGCCATGGGACTGGTCCCCGAAATCCCTGAATCACTCCACCAGACTGCCGGAGGCGGCAATTTGAATGCCTACCGGGATGCGCTAATTGGTTACGTGATGGAGCGTCCTGAAAACGCCATGGGCCTGCCCTTCATCGTGGCCAAGACCCTGGGCAATGCTATCGGCTCGGCCCACCTGGCCACCTATTTCGCCACGTTCTTACAGCGTTCCCCGTCAAAAGAAGAAGAGGCTGCCAGGGCCGGGTTCGCTAAAGGACCGGACCAGGGCCTGGCCATATATCAGGCCATCGTAGATCACCCTGAAGGCGTACTGGTCGGAATAAAGGACCTGGCAAAGAACCTCGGAAAAGTAGCCACCAAGGACCACCAAATCCTGCTTCATGTGCGGGAGGTTGAAGACTGGATCAAGGAAATCAACCCGGCCGCGGAAGAGGCGCGGCTCAAAGCTGATGACAGGTTCCCACTGATATTAATGGCCGGACGGCATATGGACATGAATTCCAATACAGGCATGCGGGACCCGGCATGGAACGAAGGCAGGCGTGCCTGCACGCTGGCCATAAACCCCGCAGATGCGAAGAAATATGGATTTTCCGACAGGCAAATGGTGAAGATTACCACCGAGGCTGGTGAGGAACAAATAGAAATAGAGGTGACCGAAGATGCCCGGGCCGGACAGGTCATCGTTCCCCAGGGATTCGGCCTGGTATACAACGGGATGAAATTCGGCGCCAACGTTAACCGTTTAACCAAGAATACGAACAGGGACCAATTTGGCACGCCCATGCATCGCTATGTTCCCTGCCGCGTAGAGGCCATTTAGATAGTATATAGCAAACTGACCGCTGTGCCGCCCGCTGCTGCTGTCCGGTGTAACCGTCGAATTCAATTTAGACCCCGAAGGCAGCATTGAGATCACGGCCACGGTCAAAGGCTAGGGGAAGACGGGGGGGGAAAAAAAGTGGCACCTACCTGGCGGAACGGATTTAAGCCTTTTTCTTCGCGCCGGGAAGGACTTTCACGGCAGTGGCTTTAAAGGAAGCATAAATCGTCTTTCCCTTTTCAAGCTTCATCTCTTCCGCCGACCTCGATGTAACCAGCGCTTCCAACGTGAACCCGCAATCGAGTTCGATGTAGTTCAATGAACCTGCCATCCGCATGGATTTGATAACGCAGTCCAGTGAGTTGCGTGCGCTGCCGGAGGCAGGCTGTGCCGATAACACGATATCCTCGGGCCGAACATAAATATCCACGTCAGAACCCGCCGGGAGGTCGCTGACGGCTTCGACGCCGCGATTATTTATATTAATTGTGACGATGCCCGCCTCGCTGCGGTCCACCTTCCCGTGCAGGATATTCCTGATGCCCACGAAATCAGCTACCCTGATATTGTCCGGCGACAGGAAAACCTCGGAAGGTTTACCCACATGCACCAGCTCGCCCGCCATGAGCACGCCGACCCTGTCTGCCAACCTCTGCCCCTGCTGCATATCATGCGTCGCCATAACGACCGTAACGCCGCTTTCCCTGTTAAATTTCAAAACCAGATCTTCGATCGTTTTAACACTGGCGGGATCAAGATTGGCCGTCGGTTCGTCAAGCAACAGGACTTCCGGTTTGGAGGCCATAGCCCGTGCGAGAGCAACCCGCTGCGCTTCACCACCCGATAACGTCCTGGCTTTTCTCTTGGCGTAGCCTGCCAGGCCGACCTTATCCAACAGACTGCTGACGACAGGGGCAATAGAGCGCCTAGCAAGACCGCGCACCTTGAGAGGATACGCGATATTTTCGAAGACGGTGCTGTTGAAGACTACGGGCTTCTGAAATACCATGGCCATGCGGCGTCTTATCTGCAGATGGTCGGCGCCATTGCCTGTTATATTCAAGTCCCCCAGGAAGATGTCGCCCGAATACGGAGAGTCAAGCAGGTTGATAAGCCTCAGCAGGGTGGTCTTCCCTGCGCCTGTGGGGCCGATGAATACGAAGACCTCGCCCTTTTCTATCTGAAAGCTGATATCTTTCAGAAGGATGTTCTGTCCGGCACGCTGCTCCAACTTAACTACGCGCAAGAAAGCCATCAATACCTCTGCAAAAGGATGTTCACTATTACGTTTACTATCATGGCAATGCCGATCAGGATTATCCCCAACGCCAGCGCCAGCACCAGTTCGCCCTTCTGCGTCTCCAGTGAAATGGCCGTGGTGAGCACCCTGGTATAGCCGCGTATATTACCGCCGAGCATCATGGCAGCGCCGACCTCGGATATGGCACGCCCGAAGCCCAGGATAACAGCCCCGACCACGGCGAACCTCGCCTCCGTAATAATGGTCCAGATGGCCTGGCCTCCGCTGGCGCCCATGGAGAGCGCAGTATCCTTGATAGCACGGTCGACACCGCTCAGGGCCGAGATGGTCATGCCGGTAAGTATCGGCAAAATCAGGATTACCTGCCCGATGATGATGGCTCCAGGGGTAAACATTAGCTGGAATCCGCCCAACGGACCGGAACGCGATATAAAGAGGAAGACGAAAAGGCCGACCACCACGGTGGGCAAGCTGTAAAACGTTTGAATCACATTAATAAGGACCCTTTTGGCCTTGAAGTCATTGAAATGGATCAGCCCGGCAATTGGGATACAGATAAGTGCAGCAATAAGAATTGCGGCCGCTGATACGTACAGCGACCGCAAGGAAATCTCAATGACCTCCGGATCAAAGCTAAGTATAAGCTGAACAGCCTGTACCAGGCCTTCCCAAAGTTCCTGCAATTTTAGCTATTCTCACTGTATGGGGGTAGTGTAGTCTTCAACCTTTGGACAACCGGCCTCTGTGCATGCGCCTCCTTTCAGAGAGCTAAACAGGGGCTTGCCATATTCAGCAACCCCATATGTTGATATCAGGTTCTGCACTTCGTCCGACATCAGCCAGTTGATAAATGCATTGGCTGTGGGCAGCATTTTGGCAGTCGTAACCTTTTCCGGGTTGATGGCTATGGCATCGTAGACATTCAAGAACAGGTCGCCCTGATCGACCAGGGATACAATTTTTATCTTTCCCTTGTAGGCCATGAAGGTAGAGATATCTACCAGTAAATAGCCCCCCTGCTGGTCTGCCATCATCAGGCAAGGCCCCATACCCTGGCCGGTTTCCTCGTACCACGCCCCGGCTTTCTCTATATCAGGATATTTGAAACCGGCAGCCTGCCAGATAAGCTTTTCCTTAGCCTGGGTGCCGGAGTTATCTCCACGAGAAACAAATTTAACTTTGGTGGGATCCGCCTTCCCCGCATCGTAAATCTTTTTAAAAGCCTGGTCAGGGGGAAGTCCTTTGATCCCGACCGGATCATCAGCCGGCCCGGCAATCAGGAAATGGTTGAAGGCGAACGAGCGCTTGTTTATCCCATAGCCGTCGGAAATGAATTTGGCCTCGGCCGCCGGATCATGCACGACAACAGCATCGACATCGCCGCGCTGGCCGTACTGAAGGGCAACGCCGGTGCCCGCATAGAATATGTCCAACCTGACATTAGCTTTCTTTTCGAACATCGGCTGCAAATAGTTCCACAGGCCGGTGTCGTAAAGGCTGGTAGTGGTTGCAACACGGAAACGAGGTATACCAGGCATCACTGGAAAAGCATTACTCTGAGCGGACTTGTTGTCCGTCACCTTGGGAGCAGGGGCACAGCCTGCAACGACTACGGACAATACGAGGAGGATACAAATGACAGAGGCAAGAAAAACACGCTTAGCAGGATTACCACAACCTAAAGGCATCACACTCTCCTTTCCTAGCTCGGGAGGCGGAGGCGTTTCCACCTTCACCCTTGAGGCTTTTCAGCCTACCGGTTGGACCCCATGCCGGGAAGGTTTAGGGTTCCAACTCGAAGAGCAACCGTGTATATTTTGGAAATCATATTATCACAACGGACACTGATTAACCACTAAACATCGCTCAGATTGACCGGACAATATCTCCCGGAAATACCTTTTGTTGAAAATAATTTCTTCATATGTTAGTTTGAATGTGGGGAAGTCTGGTCCGAACTTTTCAGTTCGAAAAGCTGTAATTGAAAGCCTTTCTGGGAGCCCGGGTTTCTTCTACAACAATGCTGCTCAAGGAGGAGTCAAATGACTTTAGGGACAGGGAAAATCGTTGGCATCGTAATTTTGATCATAGTTGCGCTCGCAGCAGTTGGAGTCGGCGCCTACGAGATGGGCATTGATACCGGTTACAAAGCCGGCTACGCCAAAGGCAACGCCGACGGAATTGCTAAAGGCACTACAGACGGCTATGCCAAAGGACAAGGAGCAGGCTACCAGCAGGGTAAGCAGGACGGCGAGACTGAAGGATATAACAAAGGGTATTCGGAGGGGATGACAAAAGGCCAGGCGCAGGGGCAGGCGCAGGGACAACAGCAGGGCGAGCAGATCGGGTATAACAACGGTTATAACGCAGGATGGAATAGAGGCTGGAGCTACGGCTGGCAACGCGGATGGTGGCAGGGCTGCACGAATTGCTGGCAACATGCCTCACCTTTCGTGGCCGGCACACAACAAGAGAATGATTACGCAAGCGGCCCCACAGAAGCATGGATGCCGCAGGCGCCATCAGCCCCGGCGCCACAGTAATAACACAATAAATTTTACAGGTAAGTGGAGGGTATGGACTGATAATATCAGTCCATACCCTCTAAAAAAGCCCTTACATTCTGGCCCAGGACCAGATGATTATATCCACCCTCCAAAACACCAAAACGCCTGCCGTTACAGTTCTTCAAAGCGTATTGCTTCACAATGCCGCCAATCGTCCGGTAGTCCTCCGTAGTCAACAGCCTTCCCCAATCGTCGATATGCCGGTCGAACCCTGCTGAGACGGCGATTATGTCAGCTTTTTTCTCATCAAGAAACCGCTTCACATGATCCACAAAGTCCTGCCTGTTGCCATCTTCGGGATGGAAATAGGTCACAGCCGGATTTGACTCAAAGATATTAGCAGTGCCGTCACCGAAATGCAGGTCGAAATCAAGCACCAGCGCGGAGCCGATCTTCTTCTCTTCCAGCAACCTGGAAAGGGCTATGGCAATGTTATTGAAAAAGCAAAAGCCCCAACAGCTATCGGCGCTGGCGTGATGGCCCGGAGGCCTGATAGCCGCAAAGGCAGCCTTGCCCTTGCTGCCTATCTCGGCGGCTTTGAGAGCGCCACCGGCAGCCAGCATCGCCATCTCGAAAACGTTACCGTACCCCTGCACATAGCCCAGGTGATAAGATGTGTGGCATAAAAGTATGTCATCCAGGCGGGCGCTTTGCGGCTCAATAACTTCAAAACCAGCGAGCTCTTTTATGATAGCCTCCATGCGGCCCGGCTCCGCTGCAGGATCATTCTCATAGACTTGCGTGAAACGCTGATGATAAACCACCTTCATGCTTTGCCTCCCCTTTATATAAATAGAAGTTGCGCTTGAATTATACATCCGCAGGGAAGCCCCGCTCTCGAAAAGGCATAGACAGCCGGAAGCCCCGATGATAGTATTAAGGCACAAATAATCACATCTAGTAACAGAAGGGGGCCCAGCTATGTTTTCCAGAGAGTGGTTCATATATGTATTCGGCCGCTGGATCTTGCTCTCAGGCATTGCCGGGGCTGCATTGCAGGTATTGCTCAGGAGCCAGATCGGCATACCGGACTTCCCCGCATTCCTGCTCAACCAGCTCTTGCTGGCATGCGTTTTTTGGTACGTCGACAAATACATTTTCCAGAGGCATTTCGGCAAAGTTAAGGACCTGTTCAAATTCCCACGCGTCAAAGGCCAGTTCGACACCAAACGTGAATTTACAAAAATCACCGAGGAATATGACCAGTTCGCTACTGATTTCCAGAAAGACCCCGAGAACCCTCAGGCATGGCTCAACCGTTACCTGGACTTGTATCACTCAGTGGAGATGATGGAACGTGTGCTTCGCGATAAAGGCATCGACGTTGACCGCGAGTATCACCGGATTGTAGAAGATAACCGCAAACGAGGGCTGTACGAATAAGCAGACCCGGCGCACGATTTTTACGTTGACGGGGTGATTGCATGAAGATCAATATTGACAGCAGAAACAAGAAAATCCTGGCGAGCATAGTAGCCGGCATCTTTGGAAACGTACTGGCACTCCTTTCAAGCCTGCTCAATCCGCTGCAACCGCAGGCCACCTTCGATTTCTCTCACATCGCAACCTTCGGAACGGCCATTGCCTTCGGCCCGTTTTACGGACTGCTGGCCGGAGCAATCGGCTCCCTGTATCCCTATTACGAGTTCGCAATCACCGGGGTGTACGGGCCCTGGTGGGGCCTGTCGATCATAGTAGGCAAAGCCATGACCGGCTTCTTCTGCGGACTGCTGCGAGGCAAGATGCCCCCATTTCTGGCCGTTAACATCTCTTACATACCTGAATCCATCTTCACGCTGGGATTCCTGTTTTTGATGACCGTGGTCCTTCCAGCAGGAAGCATGCCGCCGCAGATGATGTCAGACATACTCCTTGAAGCTTGGGTGGAAGTCATAATCTTTTCATTTATAATAGAAACAGTGGTGCGCAGGAGGGTGATGGAAACAGCAGTATTGATGCTCGAGATCTTCATCATAATGCTGGTCGTGCATAAACAGTTCATCGAATCACTTTTAATACTCCTTCTGGTTACACTAATTACTATCACGCTCTTTGAAATCATCGAACCGGCGATTAAAAAGCAATATCCCAAACACCCCGAAGACTGATAAGCACCCAGGAAGACCCGACGGTCAACCGTCAACGTATACTGACGGGCAACACAGGTATCATGGCACCGGTCACTTCCGTAATTTATTGCCGTAAAGCAAGCCGTTGCGGAAATGGTTTTACTGTAAGGCCGTTCCTTTGACATGTTTCCGTACCATGTGCTAGCATCTTCTTACGGTAAAGAGTTGCCGTATACCGGACTGCCCAGCACAAAAGAGCCATAGACGGATAAACTGAATCAGCAACCCGGGAACACGTCCAGAGGATAAGCTATGAGTAAACATTTAAAGAAGATTGCCATCATAGATTACGGAGCAGGCAACCTGGGCAGCGTAGTAAATGCTCTGAAGAAATTTGGCTATGCCCCCAAGATAACAGATACCGCATCCGACGTGCTTAAGGCCGATGCCGTATTTTTTCCGGGTGACGGAGCGGCCGGCGCTACAATGGCAAGCCTGGAAGCCTCGGGGATGGCTGATGCTATCAAGACGCTCGTTGAAAAAAGGCGGCCGTTGTTCGCGATCTGTGTGGGGTTGCAGGCACTATTATCCAGCACCGAGGAAGGCGGCGAGTACAATTGCCTGGGTATTATCCCAGGTAAGGTCCGGAAACTGCCTGCCGGACTGAAAATACCGCATATGGGCTGGAACCAGGTAAGACAGCAATTCCGCCATCCGTTTTTCACGGATATCCCCGATAATACGAATTTCTATTTCGTACACAGCTATTACGCTGATCCGTTCGACAGGTCGGTAGTGGCCGGAGCAACAGATTACGGCCTACCATTCTGCAGCGTATTAATCAGAGATAACCTTTTTGCCACCCAGTTTCACCCCGAGAAAAGCGGGGAATCAGGGCTGCAAATGTATTCCAATTTCTTGAAAATCGCCTGTGTGTAAGAGGTATGGGCAAGGTTTAATATATTATGTTAACTAAACGCATTATACCCTGTTTGGATGTGACTAAAGGACGTGTTGTAAAAGGCACGAGTTTTACCAACCTGCGCGACGCGGGAGACCCTGTCGAGCTGGCCGCCTTTTATTATAAGGAAGGGGCCGATGAGCTGGTTTTCCTGGATATCGGGGCGACTCCCGAGGCCAGAGACACCATGGTCCACGTGGTCGAAGAGGTAGCCAAGCAGGTATTCGTTCCTCTCTGCGTCGGAGGAGGCCTGCGTTCCATCGGTGACATGCGCCGCATGCTGCAGGCGGGCGCCGACAAAGTGTCCGTGAACACGGCAGCAGTACATGAGCCCATGCTGCTCAAGGAGAGCGCCGATATCTTCGGAAGGCAGTGTATCGTGCTGGCCGTCGATGCCAAACGCCGGCCGGATAAAAGTAACCTCGGCTGGGAAGTGTGCACGCACGGCGGCCGCAAACCTACGGGAATCGATGTTCTTGAATGGATACAAAAAGCAGTCGAGCTCGGAGCAGGGGAAATATTGCTTACAAGCTGGGACGCCGACGGCCAGAAGGCCGGCTATGATAATGAGCTGAATTGCAGGGTCAGCGAACTGGTCAGCGTTCCCGTTATAGCCAGCGGGGGGGCGGGCACGCTCGAACATATGTATGAGGCAGTGACGATCGGCAAAGCGGACGCCGTACTGGCTGCAAGTATATTCCATTACGGTGAGTTTTCGATTAAAGAAGTAAAAGAATACCTGGCGAAAAAAGGCATACCTATCAGGAATTAGGCAGTGATAAGCATTAACAGGTCAATTATCGACCGGAGAAAAGTATGATAGGGCAGGAAACACGTGACGTTGAGAGAAAAATAACCGCTATCCTAAAAATTCTCAGCGACTCACGTATACCGCTGGGCAGCAGGAACATTTCTAAACTGCTGGAAGAACAGGGCATTTACCTTGGGGAAAGGGCCGTACGCTACCATTTGAAAATTATGGATGAACGGGGGGTGACCCGTTCAGTAGGACATAAAGACGGACGCACCATCACCGGCCCCGGGCTGGAAGAGTTGAGAAACTCGCTGGTCACTGATAAAATCGGCTTTGTGGGCTCGAAAATCGAACGCCTTGCTTACCAGACCACGGTAGGATTGCGTTCGGGCACAGGCATGATACCCATCGATGTCTCGTTGTTTGCTAAAGATGACTATTCGAATGCGCTTAAAGTCATGATGCCCGTATTCGAAGCAGGTTTTTGCTCGTCGAATATGGTTGCATTGGCAACCGAAGGCAATAAGCTGGGAGATACGGTTGTTCCAACCGGACAGATCGGCTTCGCCACAGTATGCAACGTAGCCGTCAACGGATGCCTGTTGAAATCAGGGATACCGGCCCATGCCCGCTTCGGTGGACTGCTGCAGGTCAAGGCTGGCCAAGCCTTCAGGTTCGTTGACCTGATAGAGTTCTCGGGTTCGACCCTT
>JBEKCL010000081.1:0-13595 GCA_050014895.1 Dehalococcoidia bacterium | reverse complement strand
AACGAGGCAAATACAGCAATCCCCAGGGAGGCAAAGACCATCCTCCACACGTTGAGCATCGAGGAAGCCTGGGCCGTTAAGCGGGGCGGCACAGAGGAGAGTGCATATGTCATGATCGGCATCATGGCCATACCCATGCCCATCCCGCGGACGAAAAGGATCGTGGCAAGCAGATTGTCCGGAAAGGTTACATCCAGCATCTGCATTGCCAAAGACATAGCGCATAATATTGCGAGCCCTGTTACGGCGGGAATGCGCGGCCCGGTCCTATCGAAAAGTCGACCGGCAATGGGCAGTGTTATCATGGCACCTAAGACCTGCGGTAATATCATCATGCCACCCTGAAAGGCAGTTAAACCACGTACGGTCTGCAAAAAGAGCGGAAGCAAAAATACCAGCGAATACAGCCCGATGGTAGTGGTAAATGTCAGGCTTAGGCCCACAGCGTATCCACGATGTTGAAACATATGAAGGTCAAGCAGTGGGTTTTTTTGGGCAAGCTCGATAAAGACCCAGGTCAGCAAGCACGCCCCACCGACGGACAGGAGGGTGATAATACGCCAGTCATCCCAATGCCAGGTGGGAGCGTTTGTCAGCCCGTACAATATACAACTGAAGCCCGAGGCCGCAAAAATAAAACCCGGGAAGTCAAAAATGGGGCTACTTGTGGGCGTATCCTCTATCCAGAGAATTCCCAGCAGAATAGCAATGACAGCAATAGGGACGTTTATAAAGAATACTGTGCGCCAGCTCCAATAGGTTACAAGGTAGCCGCCAAAGGTCGGGCCGATAGCCGGCGCCAGCATTAAAGGTATGCCCAGCATAGACATGGCGTGGCCCCTCCTTTCGGGTGGGACACTCATATAAATAAAGGTCATAGAGAGCGGGTTCATCAAACCGCCGGATAAACCTTGAATGATACGGAAGGCAATGAGAGTATCTGCGCTCCACGAGAGGCCGCACAGAATTGATCCGATCAGGAAACCTATCTGGGCAATCATATAGACTCTTTTGATACCGAAACGCTGGCTTAGAAAAGCGGCGGTTGGTGTGGATATGGCGCTTGCCATAAGATAAGTTGAAACTATCAGTTGCGCATGGTCGATGGCCACGTTGTAAACCGCTATTATGTGCGGCAGCGCCACATTCATGACCGTCTGGTCCAGAATCTCCATGAAGGAGCCGGTGATGGCAACCAGAAGTATCTTAGATTCACTCGTCTGTGACGGCATATGGGGGAAATTCTTACCTTATCGTACCTTTTATCGACAAAATATCCGCAGAACGAATATACGTTTCCAGCGCTGGTCTTGTCAAGAGGGCGAATTGCGTCATAATTATTGTTACCGAAAATAGTGTTACCGAGGGGACGTAAACATGACCTACTATGTCTCATCAATAATCGAGGAAAGTTTATCGGATGCTATGCTACCCGCCTTTTGCCTTAGGAGTCAATGTTCATAGACAAGTCCTCACAATGCGGCCAAAGAGGATGACTGCGTGGCAGTAGCTTCACTTACGTTCAGAGGAGGCTTGTATGTTAATAACTGGTGTTTAGCTTCGCCGCAGATTCACCATTGAACGAACATAGGGATTACAGTTAATTCATAAGTATATTTGTGACCTAGCTAGCGGACGTACCGAGATCTCTTGTGTAATTGCTCTGGGCAAGAGGCAACTCAGATAAATCAAAAGATGGTGTTTGTGCGACACGATTGAACGTAAAATTGCGCTCGTAAAAGTACAACTATCACTGAACGAACATAGGCATCACTGTTCCGCTGAAGGTATATTTACATCGAGGGTCAGGGGTATGCCTTGTCAAGGGCATGGCTGTAATATGAGGTTCGCTATTTGAGGCGACGTCGGCATGTCTATCCTGCCACGCGTATAACTATGCAATACCATTCTTTGTTTCACTCTAACCATGCGCACCATTGAAAAAACATAGGCCTACATCAAACAATTCCCGTATTTTAACTTTACCCTGACAGGAATAATATACCTATATGGAAATCCCTGGTCTAGCTAGCCTGAAGTCTTAAAACTGGTAAGAGCCGCTGCACCAAGGAGGAGGAGGAGATGCAGCGACTCTTAATTGGAAACTATAGTTGTTTAGTGAAGATCCATAACCGAGTCAAGGGCGGCCGGCAGGGTCCTCTGGATAGTTATAGTAGATCCAACGGATGGCTTAACCTGAAGGTTGAAGACATCATACGTGCCCAATGCCGGAGAGAGTGCCGAACCGCCGTTGCACGTGGTAAGATCAACGGTGATTTCAAACTGCTCGCCGGTTTCCAAAAGGTTATTGCCGTTGTCATCGCCGATGGCAGCTTTGCTCCATCGAATATTGTTCAGGTATTGTGATGCGGTAGTAAGGCTGATGACGCACTTGTTGGTGCCGCTGCCATCGTTGGGGGCCATGTCGATCGGAACGCCGGCAATGGCATTTTTAACCGTGAACTTGACTTTATTAACCTGAGTAGGGGGAGTGGCGTTATCGCCCAGGGCTATAACTGAGCCGGAAAGTTCCATGTTGCTCTGGGCTTCATTCAAGCCCGCATAGATGGTTTCCTTGCCCCTCTCGGCTGAGAAAAGGCCTGCGCTCAGTACGGCATAGCCAAATACGGCTGCCACGGTTACGAAGGCGATCAGGATGATGGCTGTCTCAAGACCGGTCATACCTTTTTCTTCCCTGTGAAGATTCTGCATTGCTTTCATTAATTTAATCATTGTTGTACTCCTTATTTGTTTAACAACACTCTCGCATTTGTTTTCGACTACCAAATTCGACTCTATTTGCTATTGTCCCGGAGAGGCTGTCACGTGCCGTGCGGAGCGGTAAACCCCAAATAGCACAAAATTCATGACCGTATAGGCTCGTTGTTTTGCACGGTTACCTCAGCACCGATATGCAGATAGGATGGAAAGACGAAATAAGAAAATCACTTTGAAAATGGGGTGGTATATCAAATTGGAATCCGGAAATACATTATGAAATTGATACACTACCCCATGCTGTCGAGGCGTCAGTGTTTTGCTGCCGCGGTTACTTCCATTATCACCCAGATTTACTGGCGGGTATCACAAGTTTCTGACTGGGGACTTCTACACGAATGGCGAGCCTCTGCCGGGCAGTTACTACGGAAAGTGATAAACGCGTGGTGATAGCTTAAGTTAGCTTCGAATAATTTCTTAGCAATTCACCATTGTACGAACATAGGGATGTTTACGTGGACATATAACGTGAATTAAATAATACGTCAGAAAGTTAAATGTAGTTTGCTATCAGTAACTCCCGAGTCTATAATTCCGTAATTATTGTTGGCAATAAAAGTACAATGGTAGAACATACACCAACATACGACGAGGCGCTGTCATTACTAAAGGAATTCAACAAGAGTGATAGCTTGATAAAACATGCCTATGCAGTAGAGGGCGCCATGAGATACATTGCAAGAATGAGTGGGGAGGATGAAGAGAAATGGGGAATCATCGGTCTTGTACATGATTTGGATTATGAACTATTTCCAGAACATCATTGTCAAAAGACGCAAGAGATATTAGAAAGCCGTGGCTGGCCTCAGGAATATGTACGAGCAGTCGTCTCTCACGGTTGGGGTATATGTTCCGATGTTGAGCCGCAAATCAAGCTGGAAAAAGTGCTATATACCATTGATGAACTCACAGGGTTAATTGCCGCGGTGGCATTGGTGCGGCCATCTAAGAGTGTCGTCGACATGGAAGCAAAATCGGTCATAAAGAAATGGAAAGATAAGGGGTTCGCTGCAGGTGTAAACCGCCAGGTAATTGAAAAGGGTGCAACGATGCTTGGCATGGATTTGAAAGACCTTGTTACATATACCATTATGGGAATGCGTGAAGTAGCTAATAAAATAGGATTGTAAATTGAGGATTAATAAATAGCCAAATTTGTGTAACGAACCAAGGATTAGATTTTACCATTCACAAGATTGCTAATAGTCTGATAGTTCATCACATCTGACTTATACTGAAACGGCGATAAGTGGTTTCGTAAAATGAAGTAGCAAGGGAGGGTTAAATGAAGACTATCGAAGCAATACGTAAAAGGTGCAGTTTAAAAACCCACTTGTCAGCATCAGACTACTTTATTACCCACAAACACTGGTGATACGTTATTTATTAGTTTAAGGAATGCATTTGGCGTGAAATTGGCGGTTTCGGGGCGTCCTTGCCGGTACTTACGTCTGGTGTTTGCTCCGGCACTTCGGTATCTTTAGTATTTATTTCGTAGATGATTCCTATGTCGCAGTTGTTGCATAAGATGGAATGACAGTCCAGTCTGGGGCCGCAAACGTCACATATGTAACTCATACTTAAAGACCTTCTAATATTATTTTCGAACCATTACTACTATTTAACTCAGTATTGCATGAATTAGTTGCATATCCAATGACCATTTGGTTAATAAATGTAACCTTTGCATCTCTCTAAAGGAAGCCCTTACTGTTTTGAGCCTGATGGTTACAGAAAACTATGCTTGAGGCCCTTCATTATCAAGCAAGATTAATGAGATACTGAAGTAAACAGTGAGATAGAATGCCGATATTTGCACAGATCGCCGCAGATCAACTCAATTACATCCATATGGTCAGCGGAATAGCTTACCTTGTCCTTGCATATGCAGCTTATAGCCTCGCCAGAGCAGATAAAAATAATGCCACATGGCGATGGGTGGGGTTATTTGCCATATTGCAAGTTATAAGCGCATGGGTGGGCACCCTTGATCACAGTGTTCTTCAAGGATCTATGGGCATGGTACAAACTGTAACGGATTGGCTTGCGTGGGTAGCGCTAGCCCAGTTTGGACGCAACTGGAATGTGATATCCAAAAGCGCACTGCGGGGTTACTGGATTTATGGCGTGATAATTTTGGCAGTGGTTGCCAGTAATTTCTTTATTTTCGGACAGACAATTCAATCTTTAGTGGGCGTTGCAGTAGCAGCCACAGTTGTACCCGCTATCCTTCAGGCGGGAAAGAACTGGCCGGTGTCTTTGAAAGGAAGTGCTAAGAGCTTGGCAGGCACAACTTTGGCGTTGCTGGTATTAAAAATATGTTTACCGGTTTTACTTACCCCTTATAGTGGGAAAAACCTTGTACCGATTGGGACCTCCCTTTTGATACAAATTGCCATACTGGCGGAAACTGCGCTTGTAGTAGTTTTGATAGTCCAATTACGTCATATTTATCATGCCATCAGAGCAATTAAATTGGGAGAGCAAATCGTTCAATATAAATACAGGTGGTGGATTGCGGTTGTGTTACCGGTAATTGCTGTATGCGGCTTTATTGTTACAGTTGTGGTAGGAGTTAGTGAGGCCGGCTCCCTTAAGGATGCTCTTGCACGGGAAACTAATATAGCGGCATTGACTGTTAACCCTGAAATGATAAAGAACATGAACGGCACAGATGCCGATTTGATTAAGCCGGCTTACGAGCGGTTATATCAGCAGCAGCGCCAGATCAGCGAAGTCAGTCCGCTGTATCGCTGGGCGTATATTCTGGTGGAAAAAGACAACAAAATTATTATCCTGACGGATTCTGATCCAGTAGATTCACCCGAACATACACCTGTTACCGTATATAATGATGCTCCTCCTGAAATATTTGAAATATTTCATTCTGGGCATGCAACGGTCATAGGCCCATATACAGACACATGGGGTACCTGGGTTACATCGCTTGCATCTGTGATGGATCCCTCCAATGGCAAGATACTGGCGGTGCAGGGCATAGAAATCTCGGCTGAAACGTTCAATGCTGAGATTAAGCAGGCGCAATTCCAGCCGATCGTTATTACGTGGCTGTTTATTATCGTTTTCATGGGCTATTACTATTTTGCGGGCAGATTGAGAGAAAGCTTCAGGATAATAAGGCAAAGCGAAAACAGGTATTCCGCCATTGTTAATAATTCAATGGATGCAATTTTGGTGCTCAGCGAGGGCAAGGTCCGCTTTGCCAATAGCTATGCTTTGCGGTATATCGGACTCGGAGAAAAAGATTTTCTGGAGCAACCATTTGCAAAATTTGTGCTTCCAGATGAACAGCAGTTGTTGCTGGAGAGGGTTACAGACAGGCTGGAGGGCAAGGCCCTTAGCGATATTATTGAATTTCACATTTTGAGAGCGGATGGAGAAATCCGTAACGTAGATTGCACCGGTGTAAAGATCGATTATATGGGTGTGCCTGCTGATCTGATTCAGATGCGTGATATCACGGAGCGTAAAAAGGCCGAGTTAGAGTTGCGGGAAGCACGCCGCAGTTTAGAGGATATAATTGACTCCTTGCCCGATCCAACTTTTGTCGTAGACAAAGAGCGAAAAGTAATAGCCTGGAATAAGGCTATAGAGAAAATGACTGGCATAAGCAAATCACAGATCATAGGCAAGGGTGATTATGAATACTCGCTGCCATTCTATGGCGATCGCCGCCCTATCGCGATTGATATGGTCTTTGATAGCAGGCAGGATTATCCTCCAGACCTTTCAAAGGTTTACCGCGAACATGACACGATATTTGTTGAGAACTATGCCCCGTATATATATAGCGGGAAAGGGGCTTATTTATGGGGAACGGCATCGATATTATATGATTCATCAGGCCAGGTAAAAGGGGCTATTGAGACAATTCGTGATATTACGGAGCGGATGCAACTTGAAGAGGAGATAAACGCAAGTAATGAGAAGTTGCAGGAATGGTTAGACGAGTCCGAAACAACAAAACATGAAATGATGCTGACGAGCGAGATGATACGTAAGATCGATTCCTGTGCAAGCCTTGATGAAGCAGGTAAAAATGCCTGTAGCTATATTGAAAGATTATTCCACGGGGATAAGGGTTTCATTGCTATTATTAGTGAAGAGTCCGGCCTTTTCGAAATAATCCCATCCTTTAATTATCCGCAGGGCACCAGTGAATTCCGTTTATCTGAGTGCTGGGCAACAAAACTAAACCGGCAATATGTATATTGCCGGTCTGAGGGCGGGCAGTTATGTGCCCATATGAAGGACTCTCCAGCCCCCGCATATGTTGAAGTACCATTGGTAGCCCAGAATAAACTACTCGGGTTACTCTGTATTCAGTGCACCCTGGATGGCGGCGACAATCAACGTATATCATGGTGGTTGGAACACAGGAAAGAGCTAATTAACCGTATTGCCGCGCAATTGTCTCTTGCTATTGCCAACACACAATTAAGGGTGATGCTTCGCCGCCAGGCCATAATTGATCCGCTGACGGGTTTATACAACAGGCGTTATATGCACGAGGTCCTGGAAAACGAAATGCACCGTTCATCTCGCACCGGACAGGGGATAGGTTTTATTATGGGTGACATAGATAATTTCAAAAAATTCAATGATTCGTATGGCCATGATATCGGTGATCAGCTTCTTAAATCTGTAGCAAATACAATGAAGAGCGTTATTCGTACGGAAGATATCGTCTGCCGCTATGGTGGGGAGGAATTCCTGGTAATACTGCCATCAGCAAACCTTCAGGATACATATCAACGTGCTCTACAAATAAATGACATGGTAAAAAACATTGTACTTAATAACGGCAGTAAAAAGATCGGGGATGTAACGATTTCCTTGGGCGTGTCTGCCTATCCGGAGCAGGGTAAGACCGGAGACGAATTAATAACAGCGGCGAATACGGCCATGTACAGGGCTAAGAGAGAAGGCAGGAATAGAGTTTGCCTTGCGTCAGATGACATCGACCGGGAATCAAAATCAACCATTTAACCAAACCCATCAAACTATTTAATAATATATCGGTTCTGCCAGGTGCGGGATAGCATTGATGAGCTATATTAATAGTATATGAGCCTGTACAGCAGCAATATTATTTCCGTTTCAATATATGTAACTCACGGCTCCGCCATCAACTGCCAGAATTTGACCGGTAACGAAGCTTGAGGCGTCCGAGGCAAGGAATAAAGCCGCACCTTTCAAATCCTCCGTTTCCGCTATGCGGCCCAGCGCCGTGCGTCCTGCGATGGCCTTTTCCACTTTTGAGTCTGCATGTTCCAATGCCGGTTTGACCATGGCCGTCCTGGTGGCCCCTGGAGCCAGCACGTTAACCCTGATGTTATATTTGCCGAGCTCGTAAGCCAGCACTTCCGCCAGCAAGTGCACGCCGGCCTTACTTACAGAATAGACACCAACACCGCGGTTAGGCTTATAACCGTTGGTGGATCCTGTGAAAATAATAACACCGCCGCCCTGTGTTATCATTATTTTCGCTACCTTCTTAGTCAGCAGGAAATATCCCTTCAGGTTCAGGTTCATGACTGCATCCCATGCCCATTCATCCGTGTCAATTACATCGCACGATTGAGGGTTAGTGGCGGCATTGCATACCAGTATGTCGATGCGCCCGAATTCACTCATCGTTTTGTTTACCAGCCTGTCAAGGTCGTCATTTTTTGCGGCGTGCGCCGCCACAGGCACGCAACGCTTTCCCAATGTCGATATCTCACGGGCGGCCTGATCAAGCTCCTCCTGTTTCCTGCTGGCAATTACAATATCGGCCCCCGCCTCAGCATAACATGAGGCAATGGCCTTGCCGATGCCCTTAGAACCCCCTGTTATTAATGCAACTTTATTGTCCAGCCGGTATTTGTCGATAATCATTGGACTCTCCTTTTCAGCGCATTTCACTATTTCTTGATCATTTTGAGTACGGCATTGACAGCCCTTGATCCACTCTCAACGGCTCCCGACGAACCCGCCAAACCGACATTTTTACAGGCGTCGCCTATGGTAAATAGATACTTGATTGGAGTTTCAATGGGCATATCGTAACCATTCCATGTGCGTTCCTCGGGCCATTCGTGGTCGATATTGCGCGGTTCCATTTTCAGGATACGGCCATATTTTTCGAAATCGGGGAACTGTTCTTTTATGTCCAGCATGCACTGCTGTTTCTCGTATTCCTCATCCATTGGCATCAGGCATGATTTAGGCTCCGCGACCACGTAGAGGAGCTGCTGTCCGGGCGGTGCAAGTTCCGGGCAAATATTGGTAAGTGGGACAATTCCTCCCATCCGCCTTGCGCCTATAGTTATCATGATGGCGGTCTTCCCTTCAAGGCAAAGAGGTTTTTCGCTGGCAATTAAGATGAGAACACAGGGACTCGGTCTCAGTTTCATGCGCATCTGTTTCAAGTAATCAGAAGTGAAATTCTCCTTCCCTGTAATCTGGACAGTCGCAGTTGGGCCGATATTGCTGATGACAGCCTGGCAGGGTATCTCCTGCGTCTTGCCGTCTTTCTCCACTGTCACGCCGGACACCTTTCCCTTGGTAATCATTATTTGCCGGGCGGAACAATTGGTCCAGATATCGCACACTGGCTTTATCGCTCCCGCCAGTGCTTCCACTATACTGATGCTGCCCCCCGGAGCTATGAGTAAATCTCTCTGGCCTCCAGAGAGACCCATGAAAAAGAAAAATTCGGATGCCGGTATTTCCCATGAATGTGCCATAATTGCACTTGAACAAAGCTGGTCCATTATTTCGTGTACAACTTCATTGTCGGTATATTGGAGAAGCCAGTCCCGGAATGTCAACGACCGTTCCGTCTCAGGTTTTGCCATGGTCTGCGCCATTCCGTTGAGCAGCATGCTGGCAGCAACCTCTTTGACAATGTTTCCGGCTATTTTGCCCCTGTCCGCTTCAGCCTTATCCAGGAAATCAAGGAGCATGCGTAAACGGCCTTTAGCGGGCATCTCGTATTCCTGGCCCCTTATGCGGTAAAACAGCCGGGGTACCGGCCGAAGTTCGACCTTGATGCCCATCTCTTTCATCAGCCATGGGATCCAGCCCTGCTCATGCACGAGCTGAGCTCCTGTCGGCAGTTTAAATCCTTCCTGGTCAATGGTAGAGAATCTGCCGCCCAGTCGTTCCTTACTTTCTATTACGAGAGTTTTGACTCCTTTTTTCGCAAGCAACGCAGCGGCCGCCATTCCGCCTATGCCTGAGCCTATGATGATAACGTCATATTCATTTTGTGCCACAGTCCTCTCCTTGCAGTTATTAATAGCTCCCCCTGCCTTTTATCGCAGGCAGTTCTTTATCTATATTCTAATGATGAGGTCTCCCAACGGGTAGCTCATGCATGGATGCATGTAATTTGCTTTTTCATCTATCCACCTTTTCTTTACCCTCTCAGGAGAGAAGACCTTGCCATTCAATAGCTTCGTACGGCACGCAGTGCATTCTCCTGAGCGGCATACTGCAGGAACAACCAGCCCGGCCTTTTCCAGAGATATCAGTAAAGGTTCCGATGCCCTGGCCTGGAAGGTCTTTCCTGTTTTTTCCTCTTTGACGGTAAAAACAGATGCCGGGTCCACACTAGTCCATCCGGGTTCCAGGCTGATGTCTGCTGGTGGACCATACGCCTCCCATCGTATCCTGCGTAGTGGCAGTCCAAGAATACGTAATGCGCCGTCGCAGAGGTCATACATTTGACCAGGGCCGCATATCATGAACGTTTTATTTTTTACCGGACCCACCAGGTCTTGAATTGTCTTCGCATCAAGGAAACCGCACTTTCCCTGCCATCCTCCCGGCGGTTCGCTTATTACGAAATCCACCTTGATGTTGGCATTGTGTCCGGCTATCTTGTCAAGCTCGCTGGCAAAAATGATGTCGTCGGGAGTGCGGCTGCCATAAATAAGATGCATGTTTAGCCCGGTCATGTTCTTAACCTCTTCCCTTATCATTGACATAAAAGGAGTTATGCCGCTGCCGCCTGCGAGCAACACCAGATTTTTAGCATCGAAAACAGGTTCATGATAGAAACTGCCGTGGGGCCCGCTTGCCTTTAATATGTTACCTTTTTTCACTTCATCCAGCAGGAAATGTGAGACAAAACCCCCCTGTGCACGACGGACAGTAATGTCATAGTAGGGTTTTCCGGGCGGTGAAGAGATACTGTATGGCCTGTTCGTGACTACGCCGTTAATATCAACTACAAGGCTCAAATATTGCCCGGCACGGAAATACGGAAGATGCCCTTCAACAGGCTCCAGTCTGAAGGTGCATGCGCTCGTTGTCTCTTTTATTATGTCCCGGACTTTCAGAGATAGATGATCGGCATGGTGGCTGCGGATGGCCTTTCTTTCTGCCGCCAGTGTATGCTTGCCCGTTTCTAAGGCGGCAGAAGATTCGTTTTTAATCTGTGTTTCTATCTTTTCCATAAGGGCTGCATCTTTACCGCCTGCAGTAATATCGTGCAGCACTTCACGGGCTGTATAGTGCCCTGTCTCCATGCAAACTTCAAATCCGCCGCCCAGGTTCACCCATGCGCTGGCAAAATAAAGGCCTTCAAGTGGACCGCGGCTGGGTAGGCGTTTCCGGCCTGTGACCTGAAAGTTTTCATCAAAACCGACCACGCTTCCGCCAGGGCTACCTGTGTAACGTACCGTCGTGAGAGGCGTGGCTACTTCCATGACCTCTATACTGTCCCTTATGCCGGGGATTACTTTTTCGCTGGCTGTTATGAGCCTATCCGCGGCCATATTCTTGGCTTTCAGATATTCCGGACCCGAGAGTTTTATCCAGGGTTCAGTGTAATTAAGCATGCAAATTACCATGGAGGATGTTCCCGGAGGCGAGAATTGCTCATCGGCTACGTTGTAAACGCTGAGTGCGATGCCATCGGGTCTCTCAGCCAGTGATCTTGCGCATAGCTCATATTGACGGTTGAGGTCATAGCCCAGGTTAATGAAATTCTCGTGTGCCTTGGCGCCGAGGTCGGTATAAGGGCGGTCAAGCCCCATATAGACAATGAAGAATGAAGCTCCGCTTGTCCAGGTGTTTAGCCGTTTTAAATACCACCCGGGAACATTCTCTGCTCCGATTAAATCAAAGCAGACAGTCAGAGGATTAGCGTTACATACAATGTAAGGCGCCAATATTTCAACTCCGTTGGTTGTGACCACGCCATTTACCTTCCCGCCCCTTGAAAGTATCTTTTTAACGCCGCTATTCAGCCAGACTTCTCCCCCATAGCCTTCGATGGTATCCACAAATGCCTGCGAAAGCGCCTGGGATTTGCCTCGAATATGGGCTGGGCCAAATGTGATGTAGGCACTCATCAGCATTGCATATATGTCGAATGAGCATCTTGAAGGGGGCACACACAGGTAGCTCCACATCTGTCCAAATACCGCACGTATTTTTTCGTCCAATATTATGGGATTCATGACCTGGTCCACTGTTTTGCCATAATATGAAACCAGGGTTGGAAACTGCGAAGGATTACCAATGGCAGCTTCCATGCCGATTCTTTGTGCCTTTACGTATTCGACTGCGAAGCTGAAGATGATAGCCGACATCTTCATGATAGAGTCCTTGTGTTTTGGAAATTGCTCACATATCGCTCTCTCGAAGTTCTCCCGGCCGATTGGTGCAGTTATCTCGAAATCGGGGAAATAGCTGTGAAACAGTTCCTTTATTTTCACGAACTCTACTTTAGGGTAGACGCCGTAATTGGAAAGTATTCGATATAGAGGCCCCTGGTTGTTTTCCGAGCCAAGACCGGACAGCTCATGGAGAGCAATCTCAAATTCGAAGCGGCCTCTCAAAAAGGAAGTGGCGCAGCCTCCCGGCACATTGTGTTTCTCCAGGACCAGCATCTTCTTGCCGGACTTTGCAAGAGAGGTGGCGGCCGATAGCCCACCCATACCTGAACCTATCACGATAACATCGAAGTCCTTCATTCGATTTTCCCCGATAACTTATGAATATGCCAGTTTATAAGCCTGTGATTTTAGATAGGGGTTATTTCGGTTTGTTTTGTTCTTCTTCCTGGAGGATCCTCCTGAGGACCTTGCCAATTAAAGTCTTGGGCAACTCTTTGCGAAATTCAATGAATTTGGGGATTTTATAGGCTGTAAGCTTATTGCGGCAGAATTCCTGGATTTCCTCTGCGGTGGCTTGAGAACCTTCTCTGAGCACAACCCAGGCCTTAACGGCTTCAGTTTGTTTTGGATCGGGGATCCCGGCGACGCTAACCTCGGATACCGCCGGGTGAGCGCTGATGACCTCTTCTACCTCCCGCGGCCATACCTGGAAGCCTCCCGGCTTGATCAGGTCCTTTTTACGTGAAGTGATAAAAATGTATCCATCCTCATCCATATGTCCTACATCTCCGGTATACAGCCATCCGTCGCGCAGCATCTCCCTGGTTTCCTCCGGACGGTTCCAGTAACCCAACATGAGCTGCGGCGCTTTCATAACCAGTTCACCTGTCTCTCCCGGTTTCAGGCTGCCCTCTCCGGTTTCCATATTTGCGATCCTCACGATGACATCAGGCAATGGGCAACCGA
The DNA here is from genome assembly GCA_050014895.1 of Dehalococcoidia bacterium. GTDB lineage: Bacteria > Chloroflexota > Dehalococcoidia > GIF9 > UBA5629 > JAFGLP01. The sequence goes on along the minus strand of JBEKCL010000081.1, from coordinate 216 downwards.
TGGAGCCTTCTTTGAATTTGCCGTTACCGGGGCTGACGCAGCAGGCGATCATCGATTCAGTCAAGCCATAACCTTCCGCCATCCTGCAACCTGTGAGCGATTCAAACCGCCTTTTGGTCTCAGCCATAAGCGGAGCCGCTCCGGACATGGCGACTTTCATCGATTTAAAGTTGGCTTTGCCCGCTTTAACTTTAGGATGTTCCATTATCGAATTGT
>JBEKCL010000080.1:0-13618 GCA_050014895.1 Dehalococcoidia bacterium | reverse complement strand
TTCGCCGGGTTGCTGTTCTTCTGACCCGGTATGGTAATCGATGGTAAAGAGCGTGACACCCTTCAGTTTGCATGCTGTGCCTAAGTAGACGGCGGATTTGCCGCAGAAGCTGCCTATCTCCAGGCATGGCCCATGGGAAGCCGCCTCAAGTGCAAGCTCAAAAAGGGCTTTTCCTTCATCCTCTGCCAGGAATCCCTTGACCTGCGCAGCCAGGACCGCGATAGCTTTATAATTAACGTTCTTCATTTCTTTCACATTATAATCCAACCTTCGAAACCGATTGGGACGGGCCATTCATGTCCCTCCGTTTTTTCGAGCGCAGCTAAAGCAACCCATGTGAATACTGATTAATAACGCCTCCTGCTTATGAAGATATAGGCGAGGATCACAAACAGCAACCCCGCAATAATGAGAATAATTATCCAGATCCATAGACTGGATATCATTGGAAATGCGCTGGAACTGATAGTAGATAGGAGCGTATTTTGCGGCGTTGTCATATTTTCCGATAGAGTGAAGGTGCCTACCGGGCTGGGATCGCTCGACACTGGTGTAAAAGCCCTTACCTGCCAGAAATAGGGTTTAGAGATCTTCAGATTATAGTCATATTCATAAGCGGTTGATTGTGTGGTGACCCTCACGATTACGTCGCTGAGCTGCGCATCATTGGCCAGTACAAACTCATATTTTTTGGCGCCTTCTACGGGCCCCCAACTGAAGCGGATAGGCGGTTTACAGTTGCCGCATATACCGTCAATCGGCGTCAGGAGTGTGGGTCCTATAGAGCCTGCCGTGACGCGAAATCCCGGCTTTACATAGAAAAACATGGTTGGGGACCACGGGCTGTGAATTGGCGTCTGCCTTATCGACCTCGAACCGCGCACCCTCCAGTAATAAGCGCGGCCCGCTTCAAGCACTCCAGGTGAGATCCAGCACGCTGGGTTTTGCTGGTCAGCTGGTACGACCACCCATGCGCCTGTGCGATTATCAACCGGTGTTATATTCAGCACCTGGCTGAGCAATAAAGTGAAATTGGCATCCTTGGCGATCAGCACGTCGTAGCCAAATATATCCCTGAGCGGCCTCCACTTGAAATCGATCTGGTGCGCCCTCCCTGTTACTGGGTCCGGCCCTATAAAACCGCCGAGTGGTGGTGTAGTGGGCCAGGGACCCAGCTTGGCCACCGAATCGACATATTGCCAAAGACAGCCAATGCCATTGGCTGAATCAAATTTGTATGGGCGGTTGTCGATGGCCCAGAGCGTATTGTAGGTATTCGACGATGTGTGCAGGGAGGTTGGTTCGTGTGTAAATATAGGGCCGTTTGGTAGGCCATCGAGCAGTTCATCCCATTCAGGGGGAGGAGGTACTTTTACTCTCTCATCCAGCGTACGGTCAACGCCTGTGGTAGTTGTTATATCCGTATTCCATGCACCGTAGAGCACATCATTCCGCATGCATATACCGAAAAATGACCTGTTAATTGGATCAAGCTCATCCCAGTCAGTGCTGGTCCCCACGGTCCAGCGGTAAATATTGCCGTCATTATGAGCGCTGGTAGTAATGCCTGCATAGATATTTTTATTGGTGCTATACTGGTCGTCAATTTCCACGTGGACGTCACCCTGCACCGGCAGCATCTTAAGCGGCGTAAATTTAGGGATAGATTCTGCGAAATCCGCCCAGGCCACATAGCATTCATTGCTGCCACCCGTCCCGATTATTACTAGATCTTGTGCTTTCCCGTTGCTATCGGAAGCAGGTGTCAGAGGCGTACAAATGGTATGTCCGGGTGATAAAAGATTTGTATTGAGTGGTGTCCCGGGTTGGCCGTATAGTGTTAGCTTGCGGACAGTATAATCCCCCAGGACATACATGGTCGTATCGTCCAGCAGCGATATATCGTATACAGGCATGCCGGGCAACAACGGCGGGTCCCACAGGTTTCCCTCATCCGAAGAATGCATGATAGTAGTGGTTGTAAGGTCGGCAAAAACGATTGTCTTGCCGCTGCCTGAAATCCTGGGGTTGATGCGCAGTATGATCCCATTATTACTGGTGGGCCAGGTTAAAACCCGCTCCCACGTATGGCCCAGCGGATCGCTTGTGCTGCGCCAGACGCTGTCGATATTGGGTATTATGGTGATGTTATTATTGAGCGATGCTAGGTACAATGTACCGATGCCCTCTTCCGCCGGTTGTTCATATGCCGCCACATCTGAAAGCTGGCTGATCACCGTGTTGATTATGCCGATCTGGTTCCAGACTGTCCCGTTATTCATGCTGTACTGGAAAGCCGACTCGTCTGATTGTACCTTAGTTAACTTGGAGAATGGCCACTGGCCTGCTGCCCAGCCGGTTCCTGCCAGTGTGGAGTTCTCCGAGCTTGTGCCGCAATAGGCCGTGCTGCCGTCCGGTTTCCACGCCAGCAGCACGTTGGCGCGTCCTGTCCCGCCGCCGCCGCTGGGCGATTTCCAGGTGTCCGAGGGCGTCCATGTGGCCGGCCCCGAGGTCACTTGCGCAGCCCCGCATTGCCATACCTTGCCCAGGGCCTTCGTGGGGTCGGCTGTGGCCTCGCCGGCTAAAAGTATGCCTGTTGCGTTGCTGCCGAAATAGGCGATGGAATATATGCGTATCCCGTTCGTTGTGATTTTGACGATATCAGCGGTGGGCCTGATATAAAACACGGCTGAGGCAGTAGTGTTATCGAACACGTTGATAAAACAGCCTCGCAGGGTCAAATCGGTGCCCACGTAATCGGTGGGAAGCTCGATGCCGGTGCGTATTATAGAGTATGTACCGAGCGCTACGGGGTAGCCAGTGTAGCCGCCGAGGAGGTCCCATTGGGTGGTATTAAGTGTTGTATCGTGTTTACCCAGGTGCAGGGTCGTTCCTGCCGTCGTGAATGAGATGACCACCATGGTCTGGTCCGAAATGTAGTTCGGTGAGAATTTCACCGATGTAATGGCTGTGGCGGGTAAGGACTGATCTGCCCATGTCGTGGAGAAGGATGAGCTGTAGTGCACGGTCAGCAGCCTGCCCTGGGTGTCCCCGATGCTGCGCGTCCCGACGGCGATATCCCGGTTGCCTGAGTTGGAATAAGATATAGCCAGGCAACTGATGTATTCGTTGGTGTTCAAAGACAGGCCAGTGTTGGTCCAGTTATTGCCGCCGTCTATAGAGTAATAAGCCATCCTGGGGCCGCCGCTGGTGGCCATGTTGGAGCTGTTGTCGGTGACAACGATAATAAAATTTGCATCATCGGGTGCTACCGCTATGTTCCACACCGGGAAGAAGGCGCCAGCCCGGGCCAGGTTGTTGCCAATGCTAGAGGACCATGAGTATCCGGCATCGGTCGATTTGAACAGCCCCTCGTTGGGCGTAGTGTTGTCCGTAGTAGTATTGTCCGTGCTGATAGCGTAAAAGGTTAGGTTGTCCGGCCCCAGAGCCAGGTCGTTTATGCCGCATTTGTGTATGACCATGCTGTTAACGTAATCGGAAGGCGTATCCACTATGGACCAGGCCAGCGTCCTTTGGGAAGCAGCAGCGCAATTTCCTTGGGGTAAAACCAGGTTTGATACTGCAATAAGTGATAGTAAAAGTAAATTTAACGGATAGAGTCTCCGTAGTATTTTCATCAATTATTCAAAGCCGTATTACAATAATACATACGGCAGCCATAATTATCATATTGCAGATTTGTCTGAAATCTACCATAATCAAAGCCCTATTTGCAAAATAACCAATCGCAGTATTGACCAAAGGGTGTCACGTTTATTAGCCCAATGGCCCTACTATTGGGCTAATAATCATGCAATACTGGAGTAAGTATCATGAATTCTGCAGGGAGCAAAACAAATGGATACAGGCTCCCTGTTAGATGTAAAGCAACTGGAGGCCGTATTAATTTGTGACCAAAGCGGCAGAAAATGATCCAGATAATTGAAATGGGACAGGAAGTGTCACACGATAAAGGCATAGTTGATTTTATCAAGCAGGCAGAGAATCAAAAATCATCGAGGTCAGTAGTATTGATGCTTTAGCTTGATGTAATACCGCCAAATAGAGTAATGTATGGTTATCGATACTAATAAACAAAAGGCACAACCATCAGAGCCGGTTACCCCGGTGAAAAAGGGTGTAGCTCGACTAAACATGCAGTATCAGGATCCGACGCCGCAGGCTTTGGGGTTGATCCCGGATGACGTTGCCAGAAAATATAATGTATTGCCAATGTCACTCGATGGCAATACCCTGCGTGTTTTCATTGCCGACCCCAGGGACATACGGACGATTGAGAATCTGTCCATATATACACGCAAGAGGATTGATCCGATAGCCGCTTCCGATGCCGATATCAAGGAAGGCATAGAACACAACTACGGTTCTGCCAAGGATCAGGCCGCGCCAGGGGGGACAATTGTTGCTTCTGCTTTGACTGCCGCGGGGGAAGATGGTGGGGATTCACCGGTAGCGCTCCAACTCGAGCAGATGCTGCAAGAAGCGGTCAAGTCGCGTGCATCTGATATCCATATCGAGCCTGACGAGTCAAGGCTGCGCATCCGCTGCAGAATAGACGGTATCTTGCATGAAGTGGCCTCCCTGCCGCTGAAAGTGCATCACAGTTTGATCTCACGCATAAAAATCATTTCCGACATGAATATTGCCGACCACAGGAGGCCGCAGGACGGCCAGTTCTCGTTCGACTCTGATAAGAGACGCATAGATGTGCGTGTGGCCACGGTAAATACCGTCAATGGCGAGATGGCTGTGCTGCGTTTGCTGGATAAATCCATGGCGGCATTAGCGCTGCCCGAGATCGGCTTTTTAAGTGAAAGCCAGGAAGTTTTCGAGAAGATGCTGATGATGCCGTACGGCATGGTGCTGATCAGTGGTCCGACAGGCGCAGGCAAAACCACCACGCTTTACGCAGCCGTTAACTCATTGGACAGTGTAGGCAAGAACATTATCACAATTGAAGACCCGGTTGAATACCGTTTCTCCAATATCAACCAGATGCAGGTGAATGTCAAAGCCGGCCTGACCTTTGCCAGCGGCCTGCGCGCCATTGTCAGGCTTGACCCTGACGTTATCCTGGTGGGTGAGATACGCGATGGCGAGACAGCACTGATCGCCGTGCAATCGGCGCTAACCGGCCACCTGGTACTTTCATCAGTTCATGCTAATGATACAACGGGCTCGCTTTTCCGCCTGATCGACCTGGGCGTGGAGCCCTTTCTCCTCAGCTCGGCATTAATCGGTGTAATTGCACAGAGGATGGTACGACGCGTCTGCCCGCATTGTGCACGCATGGTGACGGCGCCACTGGCAGAGCAGATGGCCTATGAGAAAGAGATGGGCGAGAGCAGGGCAGAGTTTACGTATGGCCAGGGATGCACGGAATGCGTTGGTACCGGCTATCACGGTCGCACCGCTATATTCGAGATACTGACGATCACTGACAACATCCGCAGGATGATAGTAGCCGGCTCGAGCGATAGCGAACTCAGGGCAGCTGCCTTGAGAGAGGGGCTGGTACCCATTGCCAAGTATGGCATGCTCAAGGTAAAAGCCGGTATCACCACACCTTTTGAGGTGCTGCGCAATGCTTATACGATAACCTAAACCGTCAGCGCAACGGGAATTTTGTATCGAGTAGCATTCTGTTCAGCGCTGCGCTTGATCAGACTTACATTAGATTGCAGACAGGACGATAGTACTATGAATAACGTTACAAAAAGTCTATTTTAAGCTGCTTGGGATTATGCATAATTGTAATGGGGAGGGCTGTCCTCTGGAAAAGATATGGAATTTGAATATGTAGTCTACACCGCTGAAAGGCGTGTAACCAAGGGCAACATCACAGCCGACGGTGAAAAGGATGCCGGAGAGAAGCTGTCGCTCAAGGGTTACCAGGTGCTGAGCCTGAAAGCAATCGGCCCTGCAATAACCGGCATGCCCGACATTTTCGCGAAGGGCATTAAGCAGGAGGAGATCATACTTTTCTCAAGGCAGCTTGCCTTGCTTTTGGAATCGGGTGTTGGTATCGTGCAGAGCCTTGGATTGCTAAGGGCCCAGACTTCCAACAAGACCCTGGCAAAAATGCTGGATACTATAGTGACGGACCTGCGCGCGGGCAGTCCCCTCTCGACGGCGATGGAAAAGCACCCCAAAGCCTTTAATAAAATGTATTGCAAAATAGTCGCGGTGGGCGAGCAGACCGGTCAATTGGAGGGCGTTTTGCGCAACTTGGCCAGCTACGAAGAGCAAGCCAGCGCTGCCGCCCGCAAGATCAAGCAGGCTATGACCTACCCTGTTATAGTGCTGGTGCTGGCTGTGGCGGTTGGCTTCTTAGCGGTTACCTTTGTGCTCCCGCCTATCATGAGTATGTTCAATTCGATGGGTGGCAAGCTGCCGCTGATCACCCAGATCCTGATTGCCGTGGTCATGTTCATGGGCCACTATGGGGTCTATGTCATGATAGCGATTATTATCGCATGTTTACTTCTGTACAGGTACAGCAAGACCCCCGTTGGGAATTTGTTGAAGGACAAGTTGGCATTGAAGATACCCGTTCTGGGCAGGCTTAACCAAATCAATGCCCTATCGCGTGTCTGCCGCAACATCACTATCCTCTTCCGTTCCGGGTTACCATTGCCAGATATACTCAGGCTGGCGGCTGAATCAAGCGGCAACATGGTGATTTCCAATGCCTTGATGCAGGTAGAGCAGGATATCATCAGGGGTGAAGGCCTTGCCATTGCTATGCGCAAGCTGCCCATTTTCCTGCCATTAATGGTGGAGATGACCAAGGTCGGGGAAGAGACGGGAAACCTCGATAACACGCTGACTATCGTTGCAGATAGCTTTGAGATAGAAGCTGCCGATCAACTGCAGACTGTGCTGGGCATGATCGAGCCGGCTATGACCATTATAATCGGGCTGGCCGTGGGCTTCCTGGCCCTCTCTATTTTCGTTCCGATTTATTCCAGCATGGACCTTATCGGAGGAAAATAGCGGTTGCCTTGCGTATGGTAAAAAGGCATCAGAATGTTATATAAAGAGAATATTGACAGTTGTGTATGCTGAAACTTAAATTCAAAAAGAACGAAAAAGGTATGACTTTTGCAGAAGTGCTGGTAGCTGTGTCTATTTTCGCGATAGTGGGTGTTACCTACACGACTGCGCTGGGTACAAATGTCAAGGTGCTCCTTAAGGCTGATCAGCATACAACTGCTGAGACCCTGGCAAAGACACAACTGGAGGCGATCAACAATGCGCCGTATAATGCCACTTCCCCTTTGCCCGCCAATCCATATGGTACCATGACCGCTGACGGGTACAATATAGCGTATACCGTCGAACTTATTAACCCTGAAACCGGGTCGGATAACGCTACGGACTTTGGAGTCCAGAAGATAACATGCAATGTAACCGGCAACTATCCGCCGTACAGCAGTGTTGTAATTCAGTCTTACAAAAGGTAAGAGATTGAAGAGATAAAATGAGTTTGCGATATCTTGTTAATAAAGTGGCCTGTTTCCTCAGAAACTGCAGGGGGTTTACGCTCTTAGAGGTGGTGATAGCCTTGTCGATTGGCTCACTAATGGTAGCAGCATCTACGCAGATACTTACACAGGTATATACAGTGGTTCCAAAGACGGAGTCTTCCATACTGGCAATGCGTCAGGTTCAGGTTGCGGGCCACTGGATTAGCAGGGATGCTACTATGGCGCAGGGAATATCAATAACCGACAACAATACCTACAACCTCTCCACCACTCCGCTGGTCTTTACCCATGTAAACTGGGCTTCCGACAATACAACAACCTTAACTTATTCTGTTGATACTACTACTGATCCTGCTAATTACAAGTTGAATAGGCATGTAGTAGTCAAAGATAAAAACGGCAATGTACTGAGCGATACCCAGATGCAAGTTGCTGACAGCATCGTTTCGATCAGTGCTCAATATATAGAACCTGTAGGCCAGGATGATAAGGTACTTACCGTGACAATAACCGCCCAGGTACAGAGTTCCAGTAAAACAAAGGTCTATGAAATCTCGCCCAGGTCATTATAATAGTTAGGTTCAGTAAAGAAGCAACAATGATTAAGGCAACAATGAAAATATGGCACAAGGAATCGGGGATGTCGGTATTGGCAACTGTACTGATGTTGGCGACCGTTGGCGTGCTGATATTGTCGGCTATACTGGGTTTGATGTATACCGCCAGCAGGGCGGGACAGATGGAGGAGCGCACAACCAGGGAATTCTATTCGGCTGATGCTGGCATTACTGCCGCCCTATGGCGCATCAAGACTAATTACGAACTGGATTGGCTGGACTCGGAGAACGGACTGTGGCAAGAAGATATCTACAGCCATAGTCCTGCATATGAAAGCTATACCCTGCCGCTTGCCCCCAATGGTAATAGTGTTGCTTATACAATTGCGCCCAAGTGGGTTTTGGAAGGCCTGGAGACACCAAATGGAACACAGCAAAGGAATACTGCCCCGAATGTTAAGGTCTCCCTCAGTTATCAGGGGACTGGCTCGGTTAGCGGACAGGGCAAATATCAGCTTCTCCTATATTATGATGGCAACGAGGGTGGGTTAGGCATAAGTCGTATCGGATGCTGGTTGCCGGCAGGGTTGGGATACGTGACTGGCTCAAGTAGTTGTGAAAATACGACATCCTCTATTTATCCTTACCTGGTGAAGCCTGTACAGGTAGCCGATTACAGGGGCGGGAAAACCGTCATATGGAATTTCTCGCAACCTGTTGGCTATAACCTGTTTCCATCTTCTGGAAGCATGAAGGCCATAACCTTTGAATTTACCCCTAATGAAAGTCTGGACGGCGGATTTAGCTGGTTGAGCGATAATATGACGTCGAACTACCTTGCCTGGAGTGCCTTGAATGTATTTGAGATTAATTCCACAGCAACCAGCCCTTCAGGGGAAACAACCAGGGCAACTTCTTACACCGTCAGAGATGTTGGTGATGGTTTCGGTTCTGCTGTAGAGGGGGATTACGAGGCTTTTGGCAATACCCTGATGCGGGATGATACCAATCAGGATCAGAGTACCAGGGACAGGCTCTACCGGGCAACTTCGAGTACGGTCACTGCTATCCCGTCAAATGCCCAGGTGGAACATATATTCTTGTACTGGTCAGGGTGGAAGTGCAAGCCCTGGAACGGTTTGACGGCTGCGCAGTTGACGGCTCCATCAACATTACCGGTTACCTATAATGTCAATCAAATTACGGTAACTTGCAATACAACGGTGGGCGGGCCGACATTTTGCGAGAATATAACAGCCACGAATACTCAGGCACAGATAAACTATATATCAAATACCCCAAATGGCTGGTCTTATTCCTGCTTTGCCGATATTACCGATAGGGTAAAAAGTTTCTTTAAATCTAACAACGTGTCTTATGTGGGCAATGCTACATATAATGTGGGCCACTATGATTTTTACCTGGGCGCCACTGCGCCTTCCACTGGTGACCACTGGTATCGTCTCTATAATTTTAATTATACTGCTGCTTGGCCTTATACTGCTGAGAAGACTCCGGTTTATGGTTGGACACGGTATCCATTGGGCAGTCCCATGGATGGCAACCAGCAAAATTACGAGGGGCCTGCCACTTCCAAGCCTAAGCGTTCAGCTAGCTACGAGGACTCTGGTAATATTTTTTACTTAAATTACGTCGCTTGGTCAATAATTGTCGTCTATACCAGTCCCTCTACCCTGGGGCGCCAGCTCTACCTTTATGATACATTGCAGTATGGTAAGCAGAGCAACACTCTGGTGATGAATCCAGCCGGATTCGTGGTTCCTGACCTTACAGATGAAACTGATGCAGCCAAGCTAACCTGCTTTGTAGGGGAAGGGGATGAGTCCCTTGCCGGCGACTCGGTAGTAGTAAATAGCACAACGCTCCCTGCGCTAAATGGCGATACAGTCAATTTCCCTTCCAATAATGTCTGGAATTCAAAGTCGCTCGTTGAAGGAAATATTATCACAGGTATAGATATTGACACTTGGCCTATTGACAAGACAATTATTAAGCCTGGCGATACTACGGCTAACGTGCAGTTGCCTACTGATCAGGATCAATGGAGCCTGATTTATATGATACTTGCTTTCCGCAGTAAGATCAGCGGCGGCGGTAATTTTATATATGATTTGCCATAAATGAGGAAAAAGGATGCAATATGCAAAAAAAGCAATGCAGGGAAGAGTGGAGAAGCTTGGTGTTATTATCTATACACAATCCCATAAAATAGTTGGGGATGTTCACATAATGCCTGCCGCCAGGCTTGTAGATTATTTGAATTTCAAGGTGGCGGACCGTTTCATTGTCGTGACTGATGCCAACGTCTATGCACTGCCCGAAGAGCAATTGTTTCAAGCTGCTCAATTCCTTGTCATTAACAAGACAGCCATCACGATGGTCTTGCCAAAATCGCCCGGTACTCCGGTCATATCAGACGGACAGTGTAAAGAAACAGCACCTTAAACCGCCTGGGCTATCACCGGCCCATGTTGATTTTCACCAGGATACATATGATGTATACTAGTTTAATATATATGTGTGGTAATAATTGATGGTACCACCTGTTGATTTGAAAAAACCTTCCGGCAGCAATATTTTTCAGAAACTGCCCCATCTTAGTACGTCGGTATGGTTGCTTATTATAATTGCGCTGGTATTGGTGGCAGTGGTACCGATGATTATTTCTTATATAGATGCGACATCTCAACAAGGACCGTTAAGAGAAAAGCTCTCCAAGCTCCAGTCTCAATATGCGGATCTCCAGAAGCAGGTGACTCCCCAGGGGGCTTTAACTACACAGATAAACCAGCTCAAGTCGGATATTGAAGTTGCCAAATCGCTGTATGGCAATGCTTGTGACAGCGTTGAAACGTCGCAGGAGCTGATAAATATAGCATGGCAATGCGACGTGACTATAACCAGTCTGAAGGCAAATCCCGTGACAGAAAAAATACAAGGCAAGGATTATCCCGGCATCTCCTACGTGCTGGTTATGAGCGGACAGGTAGCCAATTTCCAGAATTACTTGATAGCAGTTGGTGATAAATTTCCTTCCAGCCGCCCTGATGCTGTGACCATAAATCCGGCCGCGGCAGAGGGAATGCTGGACCACGCTACGCTGACTATTTGGATAACTTGTAATCAATGAGAATATTGAGTCACAGTTATGCTGACGTTCAACATTGAAGACGATACTATAAAGTACACGGTATTCAAAGGTAGGCGAATTACATTCGCATCTGAAGTGCCTCTGACATCAGGGTGGGTACAGGATGGGGTTATTATTGAAAGGTCGGCTGTTGGACAGCAGATAGCAACAACGCTACGGGAAAACCGGATAAATGATAAAGATGTCATAGCCTGTGTGAGCGCTACACGCTCTATTTACCGTGTTGTTTTTGCTCCTAAACTTGAACGAACCTTGATGGCTGAAGCCGCCAGTAAAGAAATGGAACATATCAGTCCTGTACCCCTGGATACGTTATATACGTCGTGGCAGGATGTAGCAATATCGGATGTTGAAATTGGGCTGTGTTTACTGGGCTTGCCGCATGATAATGTTGATTCTGTGATTGATACAATCACACTTGCGGGGCTTAGAGTGAAATCGCTTGAGTTAAAACCTCTTGCGGTTTCGCGTGTTGTTGATGAAGCCACCGCTATTGTGGTCAACATACAGTCAAATGGTTTTGATATTACGATACTACAGGATGGCATTCCTGAATTGATCCGCAGCTTGACGTTTCCACAGGCTTCTATGCCGGATGCAGACAAGGGGGCATTAGTCAGCGAAGAGCTTACGCGGACAGTCAATTTTCATAACTCCAGTCATGCCGAGAGGCAACTTGGTAAAAATACGGCCTGCTTTTTCAGTGGGAATGTGCAGGGTGAGGTACTGCAGAATACAGGCTATGTGGTGAAACCATTGCCTGCATTGCTTTCATATCCAGCGGGGGCTGATTTGGGCAGGTTCGCAGCTAATACTGGGCTGATGCTCAAGGAAGCTGGTGGAAAATCCCGGTTAATGAAGGTCGATATTAACACCATGCCTGGGATGGGATCTGTTGCCAAAGCTGCTGCTGGACGTCCCATCGCTGCTCCGTTGATCGCTCTAATTACCGGGTGCCTTATAGTAATTGTAGCATTCATATTAAGCAGTGTTGCGAACAAAGAAGTTTCTGATTTACGAACGATGGTCAATCAACAGCAAAAGCTGGTTACCGATACCCAGACAACCATAACACAACAAAGTTCCCAGGGAGCCAACCAGCTTGATCAATACAGGCAGACGCTGAATTCGTTAAAGGGTCCACTGGATTCCCTGTCGCAGCAGCGGGAATATAGCAAAAGGGACCTTGGGACTATTACATCGGCCTTGCCCGCTATAATAAATTTAACTACCCTAACAGACGATGGTAAGTCTTTGACGGTTGAGGGTACCGCTCCAAGCAGTGACAGCATACTGAATTACGCGCGTGATCTTAGGCTAAGTGGCAATTTTGAGAGCATAACTATAAGCTCTATTGAGAGTCAGGATTACAGTGACTTCAATTTTACAATAGATTTGGCCTATAAAAGGTAGGCTTTAGTTATACCCAATATATAAGTAAGAATATGGATATTCAAGAATTAATCCGGTTAGCGAAAGAGAGAAGGGCATCTGACATTCATCTCGTAGCTAGTGCATCGCCTATGTTCAGGATTGATGGAGAACTAAGGCCAGTAGACGAATATGGGATTATGAGCCATCAAAATATCGATGAGCTTTTCCGCCAGGTCGCAAATACGCGTCTGGAAGAGATACTACATGATGAACTTGAAGTAGATTTTGCCCAGGAACTTCCCGGTGGTGGAAGGGCAAGATTCAACGCTTGCTGGCAACAGGGTAGCATAAGCTTGGCCATTCGTCTGCTTTCAGAACACATACCGACCTCTGAAGATCTTGGCTTACCGGAAATTACTAAGGAACTTATATTGCGGCCGAGGGGCTTGCTGTTGGTAACAGGGCCGACCGGCTCAGGTAAAAGCACTACGATAGCGGCTATGCTTAATCATTTAAACAATACGAAGAAAAGGTACGTTATAACAATCGAAGATCCTGTGGAGTATATACATCCTAATATACAATGTGCGTTCTCACAAAGGGAGCTTGCTCAGGATACGCATTCATTTGTAAATGCCCTAAAGTACGTTTTGAGACAAGACCCCGACGTAATTCTAGTGGGTGAAATGCGGGATCTCGAAACTGCTTCAGCAGTGATGACGGTTGCTGAGACGGGGCACTTGGTTCTGTCTACCGGCCATGCTCCTAGTGCTGCGCAATCGGTCGAGAGAATTGTAGACATGTTCCCGCCGCATGAAAGAGTGATGGCCCAGGCCCGTCTTGCATCTTTACTCATCGCTGTTTTTAGCCAGGTCTTGGTTCCACGTGTAACAGGTGGTAGAGTGGCCGCAATCGAAATACTGCTGGCCACGCCAGCAGTTAAAAACCTGATACGGGAGGGTAAGCCTTTTCTCATACCTAATACTATACGCACCAGTTCAAAT
>JBEKCL010000079.1:0-13886 GCA_050014895.1 Dehalococcoidia bacterium | reverse complement strand
AGGGTCGCAGCGGCAAGTCTGATTGTCTGCCAGGAATGTTACTGGTGCAAGTCCGGCCATTTCTCCCGGTGCCAGAACCTGCAGATGGGAGGATTTGATTTCCATGGCGCCTATGCCGAGTATGCCCCCGTTCCGTTGGCAGTATTGGATCAAACCGTTTTTAAGATTCCGGATGGCCTCAGTTATGAAGCTGGGGCTATTATGGAGCCGCTGGGAGTGGGAGCTTACTCAGCAATCAGGGCGGAAGCAGCCCCCGGTGATATCGTTGTCATATTTGGGGCGGGGATGATCGGACTCTCCGCATTGGCGGCATTTAGGGCAATGGGGGTAGGAAAGATCATTGTAAGTGAGATGTCACCGAAGCGCCTCCAGACGGCTAAAGCAATAGGCGCTGATATTATAATTGATGCAGACACTGAAAACGTACCATTGCGCATCAGCCAGGAGACGAATGGAAGAGGCGCTGATATTGCTGTGGAGTGTACAGGGTTACGCAAACCTTTTCTTCAGGCGATGGGTGTCTTGAGAATTGACGGCAAATTGATGCAAGTGGGTGTTTTTGATAAGGCATTTGAATTTAATCCGGTAACAATAACCGGGAAAAACTTACGTGTGATCGGGTGCCTTGGTGGAGATTATGCAGCCGCTTTAAAATTATTAACATCAGGCAAAATCGACGCTAGTAAATTCATTACACATGAATTTCCACTGGAAAAAATCACCGAAGCTTTTAATAAGCAATTGGATTCAAACGAATCTATCAAAGTCCTGGTAAAACCATGAGTATCCGGGATTTTGATGAATGTATCATTTAGTTTTGTTGCAGCTGCACGCCGGTGAGTTTTGAATTCCACTCAGGTGCCTGATGCTATTGACAAAATAATACCGGGTTGCTAACATGTTGTGAAATGGGCAAATGAACGTTCGTTCATATGATTCAATGGGCATATATTAAGTAGTATCTTCATTTATGTTAAAGGGACATAGTTAAAGTCTAGATTGGGAGGCGGCCTGGAGCTAAATGGCAAACGAAAAACAGGGTTCTGATAAGAAAGCATTCATAATGAAAACAGCCAGGGAGCTAATCTGGGAAAAAGGCTATGATAAAACGAGTATGAGAGATATAGCTCGTGCCTGTTCTTATGAACCAAGCAATACCTATAATTATTTTAGTTGCAAGGAGCAGCTTTTATACGAGCTGCTTGAAGAAGAAACAGGTATGATGATTTCACTATTAAAAGGCCTGGAAAACAATGGCAAGTCGAGTCCCATTGAGCAGTTGCAGTATATTATCCGGCAACAAGTTGATCTCACGCTTGGTGCTAGAATGGTATCGGGGTTGATGTTTGATGTAGAACTGCGGAATCTATCTGCTGACCATGTGAAAAAGATAATTTACCTCCGTGATAAATTCGAGGGAGTTTTGCACAAGGTTATCCGCAGGGGTATCGATGCAGGCTATTTTGTTGAGACAAATGAGAGGCTGGTCACAATGATGATTATTTCAATGATTGTCAGAAGCAGGGTCTGGTTTTCACCGAAAGGAGAAAAGTCCCCTGAAGAAATCGCTGATTTCATAACGAGGTTCACTCTTAACAGCTTGCTAAAAGATGGAAAGCGGAAACCGGGTTTTAAATAATCAATGACATTGTTTTCCATAACGCTTAATCAAATGTATTGACACATTAACGTTAATTTGTTAGCATAACGAAATAAATTGTTAATGAACGTTCGTTCATACAATGCGGAGAGGAAAATGGCGCTAACTGGAAAAGTTGCATTGGTAACAGGGGCAGCTCGAGGGATCGGGAAAGCTATTGCCTTAAGGCTGGCTGCAGATGGGGCAGATGTGGCCGTTGCTGACGCCTGTCACGATAGCGCAAGTATTGATTATCCCCTGTCCAGTCTTAAGCAGCTACATGAAACTCGTGACGGAATCATAAAACTGGGTAGACGCTCTATGTCCATCAAGGCTGATGTGACCAGGGCGAATGATGTGAAGGGAATGGTTGATGGCGTTGTGAAAGAGTGGGGACGCCTGGATATCCTGGTCAACAATGCCGGTGTATCTGCGAGTTATCCGATCGCTGAAATGGCGGAAGAACAATGGGACAGGGTCATAGATACGAACCTGAAAGGGACATTCCTTTGCTGCCGGGCGGCAATTCCACACATGGTTTTACAGCGGTCGGGGAAAATAATCAACATGACGTCCTCTGCCGGAGAGATGCCTTCAGGCATGATGTCAGCCTATTGCTCTTCAAAGGCCGCTATCAAGATGTTTACCATGGTCTGTGCCTTGGAAGTTGCGCTTTTTAACGTTCAGGTAAATGCAGTTTATCCTGGCAATATACAGACAGATATCTGGAAAGGCATATTGCCAAATACGGCGAGGGTAATGGGCATATCTGAGCAAGAGATGTGGAGGATAACAAATGAGAAGGGCGGAGTTCCGCAGACAATTGATGACGGCAGGCATATATCTGCCCTGGTAGCGTTCCTTTGTTCGTCAGAAGCTGACTTTATTACAGGCAAAATCATTGGGGCCGACGGCGGTTACTGCATGCATATTTAATGTGCAGTAGCTAACACAAAGAGCAATCTGTAAAATGAAATTGAAAGGCAAGGTCGCGTTAATCACCGGCTCGGGATCGGGCATCGGCCTGGAAATAGCTGTGGCCATGGCCCGTGAAGGCGCCGCCATTATTATCAATGATGTCAGGGAAGCCAATATCAATGCTGCGGCTGAGCGGGTCCGTGAGTTTGATGTCCCATATTTAAGGGTACGATGTGATGTGTCTTCAAGCCAGGCAGTTAAAGACATGTTCAGAAGTATCATGAATAAGTTCAACACACTGGATATATTGGTCAATAATGCCGGGATTACCATTAACGATGAAAAGGTAAACGAGAACTATAAGAAATTAGCTGAGCAGCTACTAACAACCGGGAAAGCGAATGTATCCTTAGGGGCTACCCGTAACCTGACTGACGTTGACTGGGACAAAATGTTGAAAGTTCACCTTTACGGCACTTTTTACTGCACCCGTGAAGCATTGAATATCATGGAAGATAAAGGATATGGAAAGATCATTAATATTGCATCTGTCTGTGGAATAGCAGGCGGGGTGGGAGCCCCTGCATATTCGGCGGCCAAAGGCGGTATCATAGCCTTCACTAAAGCGGTCGCTGCCGAGGTTATCAGGGTTGGGGTCTATGTAAATGCTATAGCGCCGGGCTATATAGATACCCCATTTCTTAACACAATGTCTCCCGAATCTATGGCCAGTGTTCTTATTGCTACCCCGCTTGGAAGATTGGGAAAGGCCAGTGAAATAGCTCCCCTGGCTATATTCCTGGCATCTGAAGAGTCCAGCTATATCGTTGGCCAGGTAATAAGTCCGAATGGCGGAATGGTCCTATAATCTGCACAAATGGTCAGTAATCAAAAATTTCAGTGATATGGGAGGTGCTAAATGAGAAAATCATTTCTTATGGTTGGTGTAATTTCACTCCTCTTTATTGTGTTGTTTACTACCTGCGCACCGACACAGACAGCCAAACCGGCAAGTGAAGTTAAGATATTGAAGTTGGGCTGTCTCATGCCTTTTACCGGCGGTGCATCGCAATGGGGCCTGCTGATGCGGCCTGAGATGGAAGTTTATGCAGACCTGATTAACGAAGACGGCGGGATTAAGGTCGGCAATGATACCTATAAAGTTGAGTTGCATTTTATTGATGATGGTTTCATGCCTGCCCCGGGAGCAGCCGGAGCCAGGGAGCTGATATATGACGAGGGTGTGGTGGCTATAGTCGGATATTTTAGTGCGGGTTCAGCGGCCGTTGCTGGAGTAACTAATCCTGAAAAAGTGATATTTATCGGACGTACCGGTTCAGGTGTCAATTATGATCCGAAAACAGATAAGTACATGATTTTTGGTACACCTGCCGCCGAAAATGTGGCCTACCAGGTTGTTGCTGCAATGAAGGCTTATCCTGATTTCAAAGTCATTGGCTGGACGGCCCCGGAGGCTGCAAGGCGCGCTGCCGAATCTGCATTTGACCAGATGGACAAAGCAATTGAAGATCGTTATGGCTTGAAAAGCTACCGTGTATATTACCCGGAAGGTACAACTAATTTTACGCCGTACATCTTGAAGATGGCCGAAAATGGTGTGCAGCTTGTCTCAAGCGGTGGATCGATGCTGGAAGTCGCCCTGACTGCCAAGCAGAGGTGGGCTGCAGGCTACAAGTGGCCAATAGTACAAACGGGCACCATGGTCGATCCGGCTATGTTCATCGGTATAGCCGGCTATGATGGGGCACAGGGAGTTGTCAGCGACCGGCCTGTGCCGTGGGAGTTAAAACAAGTTACTGTAGCCCCAGAGTATCTGGATATGGCGAAACGCATCAAAGCCAGGTTTGAAGAAAAATTTGGCAAACCCATGGTCTACTTGGGATGCTATGGATGGGGCGTACACCATATGGCATTGTATTTTGAAGCTATCAAACGTGCCGGAACGCTTGATCCCGATAAGGTCATGGACGTTTTCCGGGGTGGAACTTTCGAGACATTTCTGGGCAAATATACTCTGAGTGGGACCCAAACATACGGCGACCCTGTTGTCTGCGGCCATCCTTGCTCAGTTGGAATAATTAAGGGTAATGAAGAAGTTTACCTTGGTGAGCATCCCTTGCTGGATGCCGACCTGTGGGATCAGCCATAAAGCAATTCTCCGCAACCATTTGAATCATATTCAGGTGATCTGAACAGGGGACCGTTTTACAGGTTCCTGCAGGAAGGACATTCGTGAAATGGGAATCGGCTGGAATAAAAAAACGTTAAAAGAAATGCTGAGCGAAAGCAAAGCGCTGTTTAAAGAAACGGGCCATTATATGGGGCTTAAGAAGCTTCCTGTCAAAGAAAGCGACCCGTTGAAATATGAGCGCCTGTTTTCCCGTATCAGGGGGACGGTCGTCGGCGCCAGGGAAACCGCACTGCATATTTCAGCTTCACCGATTGTCAGAGAACTGGGTGAGCTTTGTTTCACTTTATATTCACCGGAAGGTGACTCGCTGGCCTTATCCACGGGCATCATCGTGCATGTGCACACCATGTCTGAAGCGATAAAGTGGATGATTGATAACAACTATGAGGAGGAGGTGGGCCTCAAGGAAGGGGACATATTCACAAACAATGATGCTCTGATTGGTGATGCCCATACTTCAGATGTGCAGAGCATTATACCGGTATTTTACAAAGATGAACTGATTGCCTGGGTGGGATCTGTTACGCATGTTATGGAGATCGGCGGCGTTGACGCAGGTGGGCAGCCGGTAACCACGACTAACCGCTTTGGCGACGGCCTGTATTTCAGCTGCGAGAAGGTGGGAGAGAATGACAAGCTATACCGCACCTACCAGATACGTGCTGACCGCAATTTGCGAGGTTCGACCTACTGGCATCTGGATGAGAAAGCGCGACTGGCCGGTTGCCGTATTATCAGGGATAGCTTGAAACCCATCATCGATGAATTCGGTGATGATTATTACAAGAAATTCATAAGGGAAATCATTGAGGAGGGACGGCAGGTATTCCAAGCCAGGGTGAAAGAAAGATTGTTCCCGGGCAGATACAGGGCGGCCCAGTTTTATGATGGCAGCACCAAAGGATCACCGGTTGCTACAGAGAGGATGATAACGGAACGGCTGATGCACGCGCCTGTGGAACTGACCGTGACTTCGGAAGGCGTATTTAAGATGGGGATGAGCGGGGCCAGCAAGTGGGGATTCACTCCTTTAAATAGCTCATTGCCGGCCATGCAGGCTGGACTTTGGGTAACTGCCGCGCAGATGCTGGCTTATGACGGCAGGATAAATGACGGCGCATACTATGCCACCGAAACATCTTTCCCGTATGGCTCCTGGGCGAACCCCGACTGGCCTTACGTTTCGCTGGCGTCCACCTGGGGCCCTCTAATGGTAACGTACAACGCAGTCTACCGCTGCATGGCAAGAGCGTTCTTTTCCAGAGGATTTCGAGAAGAGATTCTATGTGGATATGGGCACAATAATCTGCTGCAGTATGGTGGTACGGACCAGTACGGAAAACCATTAGGCGGCATTAATTTTGAGATGTGCGCCTCGGGCATGGGAGCCCGAGGTATTATGGATGGCCTCGATACCGGTTACTCTATGTGGAACCCTGAATCCGATATGGGAAATTTGGAAATCTGGGAGCTGTCGTTCCCCCAGGTTTATCTGGGGAGAAGGATAACCCCGGATTCCGGGGGTTTTGGCAAGTACCGCGGCGGAAGTGGATTTCATTCTACACTGCTCTTATGGGGCAGCAACGATATCCAGCTTGCCGGAGGCGGGCCAGGAAGATGCCCGAACAATTGCGGCATTTTCGGCGGATACCCCGGCGCTCCAGCCATACGTAAGACGGTCTATGCACACGATACTAACATGCCCGATATTATCAAGAACAAGCTCCCTTACCCATCATATGAGGGTGACACCAGGCGGCAAAATGTGGTGGACATGCTAAAGGGCGATGTGCACGTGGACGATACTAGTGTCCTGGTCCCGATGCAGTTCAAACCATATGATGTCTTTGTTATGTTCTGGAATGGCGGGCCGGGATACGGCGACCCTCTGGAAAGAAAATTAGACTTGATCGAAGGTGATCTGAATAACGGATTTACGCTTAATTTTTCTGCCAGGGCCGTTTATGGTATAGAGGCTTCTAGGGACCGTGAAAGCGGTGCATGGACAGTTGACAGGGAAAAGAGCCTCGATCTCCGGAATAAAATCAAGGAAAAAAGGGCGGAAAGGGCGGTGCCGACCAGCACGTGGATGAAGACCGAGCGTGAGCGCATATTGCGCAAGGATATCTATGAACCGATTCTGACCATGTACCGTGAGAGCATGGTTATCTCGCCCGACTGGGCTTCCGAATACAGAAAATTCTGGGACCTTCCAGAAGGTTTCAATTATTAAATAATATAAATATGTGAGGAGATTATCATGATCAGGACCGTAGAACAATACATGGAGAGTTTGAATGATGGCAGAGAGATATGGTGTCTGGGCGAGAAAGTTAAAGATGTAAGGACCCATCCGATCCTGAGGACGATAGTAATGGCATCGGCGACCGATTTTGTGGTACCCCACCTGCCGCAGTTCAGGGACCTATTTGTTACCAAGGACGAAGACGGCGAGGAAGTAAATTTTATGAATACCGCTCCCAGGACAGTGCAGGACATGGTCAGGCGGCGTGAATGTTATATGACGGGCTGCAGACATGGCGGGATAGTCCTCCACTGCATGGGAGTCGACGCTCTGGCAGCGGCTACAGTGGCAGCCGCGAAGATGGATGCGAACCTGGGTACAGATTATGGCAAGCGTGTGGAAAATTACAGGAAATACCTGCAAAAAAATGATATAGGAATAACTGGCGCCATAACTGACGTTAAAGGTGACCGTGGATTGCGTGCTTCCAAACAGGTCCAGCACAAAGATTTCTATACCAGGGTAGTGGAAAGGAAAAAGGACGGGATCATTGTAAGGGGCGCCAAGGTGCATATCAGCTCTACCCCTGGTGCCAATGAGGCCATAATATTACCCTGCCGCGCTCATGCCAGTGAAGATGAAAAGGATTATGCGCTGGTCTTCGCAACACCGCTAAATGCCAAAGGTATCAAGCTCCTGGCAGTTGAGCCTAATAACAGGACCTATGGGGAAGAAGCTCATTTTGATTATCCTAAGAGCGCTGCTCTGGGTCCGACCGAATGCCTGATCGTCTTCGATGATGTATTTGTCCCCTGGGAGAGGGTCTTTATGTGTGGTGAATACCAGTATTCACGGGACGTCACATATGCCTTCGCTACTTTCCACCGGCTTTTCGGCTCGACCCGCATGTCGGCTGAGCTTGAAACACTGGTTGGTGCGGCTGCCCTGATGGCTGAATATAACGGCCTTGAAAAATACGAGCATATCAGGAACAAGCTCGCCTGGCTGGCCATGTATGCTGAGACTGTCAATGCGGTCAGCAAGCTGGCGGCAATTGAGTGCCAGCCTGAGTTAGGTGGCCTGATGGTGCCCAATATTATGTATGCCAACATTGCGAAATTCAGCTTTGCCGAGAACCTGCATGAGGCAATGAAAGTGGTGCAGGATATCAGCGGCGGTATTCCTGCAACAGTCCCTTGTTACAAAGACTGGCAGAATAAGGACCTGCGTCCCTATATTGAGAAATACCTTGCAGGTAAGGATGGTGTCCCAACTGAGCATAGGTTAAAGGCCAGCAGGCTCGTCAAGGATTTTACGGGCTCTTACTGGGCGATTGCCAACCTGCATGGAGAGGGGTCGCTGGCGCAGCAGAAGATGTTCCTTTATTTCATGGCGGACTGGAAAAGGTTCAAAGCGGCTGCAAAGCGCGAGGCTCATATAGAAGGGTGGGAAGATGATCCCACTTACGGCATGGCATTTGATCCCAGAGAGTTGATTGAAAAGAAAATGCCGCCGATAGATAAGTCCTATAAACTGTAATTCGTTTACCTGGATTTAAGCAATGATTCCTAGTTTACAGGAACATATAAAGGAGACAATTTATGCATTCAGTACAGATACTTGGAATCGATGCCGGCGGAACGATGACCGATACCATCTTAATTGATACAGACGGCAATATGGTCATCGGTAAAGCTGCCACTACTCCTCACGATGAATCCGCGGGCTTTCAGGAATCATTCAAAGATGCCCTCAGCCACTGGGATGTCAGCGTGGAAGATGGATCATCCAGCCTTAATGCAGCCATTTATTCCGGCACGGCCATGCTCAACACACTGTTGATGCGCCGGGGCAACAAGGTCGGCCTGCTGGTTACTAAGGGAATGGAGGACTACTTATTAATGGAGAGGGGTTGCCAGACTTACCTGGGATACCCGTATTCCGATCGGCTCCATTCTGTTACGCATGTCCACAATCCCCCGCTTATACCGAAGAAGTGGATAAGAGGAATCGGGGAGAGAATAGACCTGTTCGGCGCTGAAGTTATACCTCTTTATGATCATGAAGTCCGTGAGAGTGTTGAATACCTGCTCAAAGAAAACGTGCAGTCCATCTGCATATGTTTTGTAAGCTCCTATGTTAATCCCAGCCATGAGATTGAGGCCGGGGAAATAGCCAAACAGGTGATGCAGAAGATCGGCAAGGTCATACCTATTTACATCTCCAGTAACATACAACCTGTATGGAGAGAAGCTTCCAGGCTCAATGGGACCGTAATCGAGGCATATGCAGCCGACCCTTCACGTAAACACCTGGCGGCCATAGAAGACAAAATGAAGCTAAAAGGTTTTAAAAAACAGCTTCAAATCATGACTGCACATGGAGGCATAGTCAGTATCAGGACGGCCAAAGCCTTTCAGTCGCTGGTGTCCGGTCCCATCGGGGGAATCATCGGCAGTAAATATGTGGGCAGCGTACTGGGGCTCGATAATATAATTTGCACCGATATGGGCGGGACTAGCTTCGATGTTGGGCTAATCACGGCCGGTACATTCGCCATAAACCCGGAACCTGACCTGGCAAGGTTTAAACTCAATTTGCCGATGGTTGTGGTTGACTCCATCGGCGCCGGTACAGGCACCATTATTAAAGTTGATCCCATCAGCAAGCGCATTGATCTCGGTCCGGAAAGCAATGGCTCTGATCCCGGGCCGGTATGTTATGGGAAGCAGACTGATAACCCGTGTATAACTGATTGCGACGTAATTACCGGGATTATTAATCCGGATTACTACCTTGGCGGCGCAGTCAAGCTTCATAAGGACCTGGCTTTTAAGGAACTTAAAGAGAAAGTAGCCGATCAGATAAAACTTGATGTTTATGAGACTGCAGCAGGCATGATTGACCTGGTTGAAACACAGATGAGGGACCATCTGCATGCCATGGTATTAGGCCGCGGTTTCGAAACGATGGAATATTACCTATCGGGATACGGCGGCGCCGGTCCCATGCATATAGCTAATTATTCAAGCGGACTTAATTTCAGAGGAATTATGGTTCCTTCGTGGGCACCGGCATTTTCTGCCTTTGGATGCACCTGTGCTGACTATACCCACCGCTACGATAAGAGTCTATTATTTGTAATCCCTCCGGGCGCGGACGCTCCTACCAAGCAATATCTCGGCGGAGTGTTGACGGGTGTCTGGCAGGACTTGAAGGACCGGGCAGTCAAAGAGTTTACAGCCGAGGGTTTTCGGGAAGATGCGGTTATTTACAAGCCTTATCTGCGCATGATGTACACTGGTCAGTTGGACGCGCTGGAAGTAACCTCCCCAAGTTTAAGTATTACAGAGCCAGGGCAAATTGATGCCCTTATTAGTAACTTCGAGGACCTGTATGAAAAAGTGTATGCCAGGGCGGCCAAGTTTGTTGAAGGCGGCTATCAGGCTACTGAAGTTGTATTGTTGGCTTCCGTGGACACTATGAAACCGAAGCTTGTCAAACGCAAGATTCAAAAATCCAAACCTGCAAAGGATGCTTTTAAGGCAAAACGTGATGTTTACTGGAAGGGCCATTGGAAGCCGTTTGATACCTGGGAAATGGATTCCCTGTTACTCGGCAACATAGTAGAAGGGCCTGCAATTATCGAACATCCTGCTACCACATTTGTTGTCCCCCCGGAGTACCGCGCCAGGCTTGACGGATATCAAATATTCTGGCTCGAGAAATAGAAAGGAGACCTGAAACAATGGGAATTGGTTGGAATAAAAAATCCTTAAAAGAGATGCTGTCTGAAAGCAAGGTCCTGTTTAAAGAAACGGGCCATTATATGGGCCTTACTGAGCTACCGCTGAAAGAAAGTGACCCGTTGAAATATGAGCGGTTATTTTCCCGCATCAGGGGAACGGTTGTTGGCGCCAGGGAGACAGCGTTGCATATTTCAGCTTCACCAATTGTCAGAGAACTGGGTGAGCTGTGTTTTACCTTGTATTCACCGGAGGGTGACTCTCTGGCTTTATCCACAGGTATCATTGTGCATGTACATACTATGAGCGAGGCCATAAAGTGGATGATTGATAACAGCTATGAGGAAGAGGTGGGCCTCAAGGAAGGGGATATATTCACAAACAATGATGCCCTGATCGGTGATGCACATACTTCTGACGTGCAGAGCATCATACCGGTGTTTTACAAAGGCGAACTGATCGCCTGGGTTGGATCTGTAACGCACGTCATGGAGATCGGTGGCGTTGACGCAGGCGGCATACCGATAACCACAACCAACCGCTTTGGCGACGGTCTATATTTCAGCTGCGAGAAAGTCGGAGAAAATGACAAGCTATACCGCACCTACCAGATACGTGCTGACCGTAATTTGCGCGGTTCAACCTATTGGCACCTGGATGAGAAAGCGCGCCTGGCGGGTTGCCAGATAATCAGGGATAACTTGAAACCCATCATTGATGAGTTCGGCGTTGATTATTACAAGAAATTCATAAGGGAAATTATTGAGGAGGGAAGGCAGGTATTCAAGGCCAGGGTGAGGGAGAGACTATTCCCGGGCCGCTACCGTGCGGTTTCATTTTATGACAAGGACATGTCTATGATATTGGCCAATGCTCAAAGAATGACGCATGCTCCGACCGAGATGACTATCGGGGCCGATGGCCTGTTCAAACTAAATATGAGTGGTGCCAATAAATGGAGCTACGATCCTGGGAACAGTTCGTTACCGGCGATGCAGGCCGGGCTCTGGGTGGCAGCGACCCAGATGCTTGCGTACGATGGAAAGGTCAATGACGGCGCCTACTATGCTACTGAGCAGCATTATCCCTATGGGTCATGGGCTAACCCTGACTGGCCTTATGTTTCACTATCTGCCACATGGGGCCCGCTGATGGTTACATATAACGCCGTTTTCCGCTGTATTGCCAGGTCATTTTTCTCGCGGGGCTTCGTTGAGGAGATCATGGCAGGATATGGGATAACCGGGCTTATTCAATGGGGCGGGACGGATCAGTATGGGAAGCCGCTTGGAGGCATCAACTTTGAACTATCGGCATCCGGGTCGGGTGCCAGGGGTGTTATGGATGGAATTGATACCGGGTATGCCATGTGGAACCCCGAGTCTGATATGGGCAACATGGAGATCTGGGAGCTTGCCTTCCCTATGATTTACCTGGGCAGGCGTATCACACCGGATTCGGGAGGCCTTGGCAAATACCGGGGAGGCAACGCCTTTCACTCGATTGTCATGGCCTGGAACAGCAACAATATACAACTAGCAGACGGCGGTCCCGGAAAGGCGTTTAATAACGCAGGAATTTTTGGAGGTTACCCGGGAACACCTACTTTGAGAAAGCAAGTTTATTGCCAGAACAATAACCTGGCGGATATCTTTAAAAATAAGCAGCCATATCCCTCGTACGAGGGCGACCCAAGGAACTACACATTTGCTAAAATGCTGAAGGGAGATCTCCATATAGACGATCAGACGACTCTGCTGCCTACGGATTTCAAACCTTATGACATCTACCTGTGTTTCTGGAATGGCGGACCAGGTTATGGCGATCCCATTGAGAGAAAACTTCAACTGGTCGAGCAGGACCTCAACAACGGCCATTCATTGGCAGAAACGGCCATGTCAGTCTCTGGAGTAGTATCATGCCAGGATGGTACGTCGGGTGAGTGGAAAGTCGATGCAACAAAAACGGCAGAGCTTAGAAAGAAAATAAAGGAAGATCGATCCAAGCGTGCCATTCCTGCCAGGACATGGTGGCAAAGTGAACGTGAAAAGGTAATACAAAAGAACATTTTCAAGCCTATTAAAGAGATGTACCAGGAGAGCATGGCAATCTCCCCCGACTGGGCGGAAGAATACCGTAAATTCTGGGAACTGCCCGATGATTTCACCTATTAGGCAAAGGAGAAAAAGATGACAACATATTCCAAAGAAATAATAAAATCGTTGATTGACGGGACGTTGCCCTGGGCCACGACCAAAGCTATCATGAGCGGGCAAAAGGACGAAGACCGGTTTGAAAAATACCTTGAGATATTACAGGAAAGAGTACCGTGGCAAGACCGGATTGTTGTGCCGCTCGGCGAACATCTTTATGTTGTAAAGAAAATG
Organism: Dehalococcoidia bacterium; assembly: GCA_050014895.1. Lineage (GTDB taxonomy): Bacteria > Chloroflexota > Dehalococcoidia > GIF9 > UBA5629 > JAFGLP01. Next base: position 739 of record JBEKCL010000079.1, on the reverse strand, counting down.
GTGAATGGTGAGAAAAAGTTCATCATTAAATGTGACTGCGGCCACGAATTTTGCGACTACCAAAAAAATTGGAAAATGGAAGCCCTGATCTATGTCAGGGACACAGAAGAGAAGCTGGACGAGGTATACCCCGGCGACCGCAAACCGGACCCGAACTGGTCATCAATACGCGAGTATTATTGCCCGGGATGTAAAACACAGCTCGAGGTTGAAGCGCTACCGCCCGGTTACCCTATTATTTTTGACTTCCTGCCGGATATTGAAGGGTTTTACAACGCCAATCCCAAATTGAAAAAGAAGATACTGGATTAGCGCTTACAGGTATTTTTCGGTATGATGCGGCAGAATATTAGAGTATTTTAAGGAGGCTAACGTGTCCAGAAAAGTTGCCATAGTGGGAATCGGGCAAACACGCCATACCGGCCGCAGGCCATACCAAAATGACGGTGAACTTATTTACGAGGCGGTTAATCTTGCCTTGGCGGACGCACAACTATCCCGGAAAGACATGGAAACCGTTATTATGGGAAATATGGACATGTTCGAAGGCCATTATCTTAATGATGGGATGCTGACCGACTATACCGGAAGTGCTGGAAAATCCGGGTTCAAGATGAACACCGGCGGAACCGTCGGGACCATGGAAGTAGTAACTGCCTGGTACAATATTGCTTCCGGATATTGCGATACGGCACTGGTTATAGGTTGGGAAAAACACGACGAAGCAGCGGTACAACCC
>JBEKCL010000078.1:0-13954 GCA_050014895.1 Dehalococcoidia bacterium | reverse complement strand
CATGGTGATGGCTCTGGTTCTGGCTATGGCTCTGGCTCTGGTTATGGCTATGGTGATGGCTCTGGTTCTGGCTATGGCTCTGGCTCTGGCTATGGCTATGGCGATGGCTATGGCTATGGCGATGTCTCTGGCTATGGCTATGGCGATGGCTATGGCTATGGCGATGTCTCTGGCTGATAAATCGGCCTGTACCAGATGAAATACTCTGGTATAGGCTTTATTGAATGTTTAATAATGTTTAATGGAGAATAGTTATGAAACCCTATGTGTTGATAAATGATGCTGGCGAGTGTTATGGCTCTTGTGAAGAAAGCGTGCAAGAAGCCTTTGCGCATTTTGGTCTTTATGTGTATCAAGCCCCGTCCACAGAAGGGTCAAGTGATTGTGGGCTTGTTATATCAGACATAGAATTAACATAGACGAGTTGTGACCCAGCCTGTCTTAACGCCTCAAGGTTTTCCGGGTAATAGAATGTGAAAGCCTTATCTATTAGAACGCCCATCCTGATCTTATATGCTCCCGGTGTACTGATTGTGACCTTCTGTTCCGGTATGGCCGGTACGGAGTAAGCAATTTGCAGGATTTTGTCTATATCTGCGTGACCTTTGAACACACTACAGATTCGATCGATCATTTCGTCAGCTTCATCCTGTTCTTTAAGTGGGACAATACCCAGGTGCCGCTCTTTTATATTCACGTCGGCGTCTTTGGGAATCGCTCCTAGCACAGGTATTCCGCAATGCTGTTCCAGTGACCTGACTATTGTGTCCACGTGCCTCACCCCGGCAACGTTGTTCAATATGACGCCAGCTATCCTTGTTCCCGGCTCAAAATCCATGTAGCCCTTTACCATAGCAGCGGCGCTTCGGGTCATACGCATGGAATTCACTACCAGGATGATGGGCATCTGTAACTGCCGTGCCAGCCACGCGGAGCTTCCCTCCCCATCTTCAGAAGAGCTGTCATATAAACCCATGGAACCCTCAATCAGGGCCAGGTCGGCGCCCCTGCATGACGTCTGGAACCCTTTCAGCAATGTAGCCTGGTCACACAGGAATGGATCGAGGTTGCTGCAGAATATTCCGGCAGATTCGCTAAGCCAGGATGGATCGATATAGTCGGGCCCCTTTTTAAAGGGCTTGACCTTCAATCCCCTTTCTCTTAATGCCGCACATAGACCTATGGCGACCGTGGTCTTGCCCGATCTGCCTTGCGGCGCAGCGATCATTAACCGGGGTATCTGCATTAGGTATTATCCTATTTACTGCTTGAGTTGGATGTAAGACGTGCCCAGGTACAAATACTGGATCTTATCTTCTTTGGCCAATTCGGCTATAGCTTTATCTACCAGTGGTTTTTCGACTTCAATGGCACGGGCTACGTCCCTGTTTTTTGCCTTGGTTACTGTACCCAGGTATTTCAGCACCTTCTCCTTAAGTTCTTCAGTTACGCCTTCAGTCATCTCTTACTTCTCCTACCATCTGAATTGTGTCGTAGTCCGGTAAGTGTCCACAGCATGGGTGAAATCGTCGATATGGTATTCAGTAAATGGTATACCGGTAAGTTTGAAGAAGCTCTCCCAGCCTACACGGTCGATCCACTCGCCCATCCTTTCATCAGGCTGGGCATTTTTGGCGTAGACTTCAACAATGTTTTTGATTGCACTGACTGCCTCGGGCCATCGAGGAGGGTTATTCGGGAGGTAAGGTATGGCCAATCGGGAGAACTTGGGCGCGCTGCGCGCATTGGATACTTTGCCCCCAACGTAGATAGCCACGCCGTCACCTTCGCTATCTGCCAACGGCATTGCCGGACAAACTGTGAAACAGTTGCCGCAATACATGCATTTTTCCTCGTTGACTACAAGGCCTTTTATATTTGTATCGGGATGGCGCCTGATTGCACCCGTCGGGCAGGAGGCCATCGTAGTAGGTATCTCGCAGACAGCGCCAACCTTGGTATTGTCGACCTTGGGTGGCTTGGTATGGACACCAACGATGGCTATATCCGAACAATGTACGGCGCCGCACATGTTAATGCAGCAGGCCAGGGCCACTCGCAGCTTGGCGGGCAGATTCATGCTGGTAAAGTACGGGTAGAGCTCATCCATCAATGCCTTTACAATTCCAGATGAGTCGGTCGCAGCGCTGTGACAATGTACCCAACCCTGCGTGTGCACCACGTTGGAAATGGACTTGCCGGTGCCGCCAACAGGAAGCCCAATTTTCTGGACCGCAGCAATTATCGGCTCCACATTTGCTTTCAGGGGAGTCATGAATTCAATATTGGAGCGGCTCGTAAACCGCAGATGCCCGTCGCAGTACTTATCGGCAATATCGCAAATATCACGGATGAAATCGATACTGACCAGCCTGGGTGAGCCTGCCCTGACAGTCCAGACCTCGTCGCCGGTCTCTGAGACATGCTTCAAGACACCGGGCTTTAAGATCTCGTGGTATTTCCATTTCCCGTAGTTGTTCTTTATGACTTCGGGAAGCATCTGCCTGTAGTCAGGAGGTCCTATATCACTTTTTCCTTTTCCCATTTTATTTTCCCTCTATTATATGAAATTAGTCGAAGAAGACGTATGGATTCGATCGCGGTCTGAACACCATCTGGGGGCTTGGTTTAATATCGATAGCCCTCAGGAATGTCTTAAGCCCCATTCTTTCGATGAGTTCTGCAACTCTCTCACGTGAGCGTCCATTTTCATCCCACCACTCCCATATCTTGCGCAGCAGGTCCTTAGCTTCGGTGTAAGGTGGCTCCATCTTCATGAACGGGACCAGCACCCATGACAGGTAAGCGCCCTTGACAATCGGGGCCTTGCCGCCGATCAGGATGGTTGCGCCGCGGTCGACACCGGGCCGGAGCGCCTTGGGCATTTTATTGATGCAATGCATGCAGCGGACACAATCGGCAGGTCTCAGGAGCAATTCTGATTTCTTTTCATCCCAGGTAAGCGCTTTAGTAGGGCATTTCTCTGTTACCAGCCCTTTGATATCGAAATCATTCTTGACATACTTGCGTACCTCTTCATGATCGATTCTAAGAGTGTCATGCCAGGTGCCAATGATGGTAAAGTCAGCCCTCGCAATAGCAGCGACACCATCATTGGGGCAGCCCGAAATCTTGATCTTGAATTTATATGGCCAGCGCGGGCGGTGTATTTCATCCTGGAATTCCTGGGTCAGGTTGTTACAGATATCAAGTGTGTCTATGCAGGAATATTCACAGCGTGCCGGGCCGATGCAGCAACTGGTAGTTCTCAACGCCGAACCCGAGCCCCCGAGGTCAAATCCTGCTGACGTTAACTCATCGAAGCAGGGCTGGAGGCTTTCAGTGTTAGTGCCCAAAAGAATAATGTCGCCAGTTGAACCGTGAAAGTTAGTCAGGCCACTGCCGTATTTTTCCCAGATATCACATATTTTTCGCAGGGACTCGGTTGTGTAGAACCATCCGGCAGGCTGGTTAACACGCATGGTGTGAAACATCTCAACGGCCGGGAATTTATCAGGTGCATCCGTATACCGGCCAATGACACCGGCGCCATACCCGGTTACGCCCACTATGCCTCCGTGTTTCCAGTGTGTGATCTTGTCTCTGAAAGATAATTCCTGCACACCAAGCAGGTCTTTGGCGGCAGGCTTTCTCTTCGCCATCCGTTTGATCTCTTTAATATAGCTAGGCCAGGGCCCTTTCTCAAGCTCATCAATTAAAGGGGTATCATTGTCCGCCATATGCAGTACCTCCTAATTTTATTAAAGAGGGGATCTCCAACCTATAACTATGCTATTATGACATTTCTTGTATAACTTGTAAACATTTATGAGAAATTCCTGAGACAACTCTTATTATAATATCAGCCGAATATTAGTTAATTATAACAATGTGCAACCACAAAACCCTTGAATCATTTACTTCCTCCCGCCTTCGCATGTTAAACTGAAAAGGCCATGCTCCAATTAGAGATACTAAGTTTCGTCATCGCCCTGGTGACCCTTCAAATTGTCCTGATACTTTATATCTGGGGCTTTATCTCCAGCGCAATCTACAACAAGTCAGCCGAAGTCCCTGACCGGTTACATGCCGGAAAATTCGCCCGTTATACTTTCCCGTTGCTTATTGTATCATGGCTGGCACTTACAGCTTCGTTGATTATCCGTTCTACCCTGACATTGCATGTACCTTTCACTGACATGTACGAGTTTGCTTCATCTTTTTGTTGGGGCGTAATGTTTGCCGGCATATTATTTCAGTGGCGCTTGAAATCAGAGGTTTTCGGAGCAGGCGGATCAATTATAGCCTTAGCCCTTCTGCTATATGCATTTTTCTTACCTGCTGAGCATATGCCCTTACCGGCTGCCTTGAGGCAAACCTGGTTGCTGCCTTTGCATGTTTCGTGTGCCATCATGGCATATGGCATGTTTGCCCTTGGCTTTGCCTCCGCCGTTCTTTATCTGTTACGGCAAAAGTATCCGCTTTCCATTTTCCCATCATCTGATACTTTGGACAGAGCGGGGCATCTCGCGGTTCTAACAGGTTTCCCTCTCATGACATTGGTCATTATCATCGGCGCCATCTGGGCAAAGGTAGCATGGGGAAACTACTGGACATGGGATCCCAAGGAGACGGCCAGCCTGGTAACCTGGATTATCTACGCCGTGTACCTGGTCACGCGGCTATTTTTCGGCTGGCGAAACGACAAAAGTGCCTGGCTGCTTATTCTGGGTTTTCTAGCTGTATTGGTCACTTTCTTCGGCAACCTGTTTTTCGGCGGTCTGCATAGCTATGTATCCTAACCTTGTTGCCCCTCTAATGTAATTACCGGGCCGATCGCTGCAATAGGACACTATAGCGAATGTTCCAGTAAACAAATTATACAAACCAGTTGTCATTTGTAACGTAGTAGTTTACAATAAAACGTTCACTGATCGATTGTTCAATCAACTTTATCTCCGAAAACAATCGCCGGCAATATGTTCACAGGTATTAGAAGGCAAAGGCCCGGCAAAACCACACAAAGGAGAATTTCCTCATGAGTACTGACACAAAGCCGCCAACCGCTGAGTACTCACTCACCAGAGGATACCGCACCTATATTTTTATTCTGCTGTTTTTGCTCTATTTCTTTGATGTGGTAGACAGGTACATGGTTTCGTCGTTATTCCCTTTCATCCAAAAGGAATGGGGTCTAACGGACACTCAGAGTGGGCTTCTGGTCTCAACCGTATACTGGGCGATCGTTATTCTGGTGTTTCCCATCTCCATAGCCATCGATCGCTGGAGCCGCCGAAAAACAATTAGCCTCATGGCCATATTGTGGAGTATAGCCTCGATGGCGTGTGCGTTCATGGGCAGTTTTGCTCAGCTCTTTACGGCCAGGACATTCTTGGGCGTAGGTGAAGCCGGCTATGGGACGGGCGGTACGGCTATGATCGCGGGACTCTACCCCATGGAAAAACGTGCCCGTATTATGGGTCTATGGAATGCCTCTATCCCCCTTGCCACAGCAGTAGGAATAGCCCTGGGCGGCATTATTGCCACGCACTGGGGTTGGAGAGCTGCTTTTGGACTCACGGCTGCTCCCGGCTTTATAGTAGCGGTACTGTTTTTCTTCATTAAGGACTACAAGACCGTTGACTTGGTAAAGACAGTAACTGCAAAAGAAGGAAAACCGGCTAAGAAAGGATGAAAGCATCCGATACCGCCAGGGAATTCCTTCGGACACCAACGCTAATCCTAACTTACTTTGGTTTCGCCGGTGTGCAGTTCGTGGCTGTCGCTTTGATCACATGGCTCCCGACATATTTTCACCGCGTATCGAATATTCCATTAGACGAAGCTGGCCTGAAAGCCGGCTCGATCATGTTGCTTGCCGTTATAGGTGCGCCGCTGGGTGGTTATCTTTCCGATCTATGGGTCAAGAAAAAAATAAACGCTCGCCTGGTTCTTGCTTCAATTACCACGATAGTTTCAGCTATTCTTATTTTTGCGGCATTTTTTTTGTTTAACGGCAATATTCAATACGCAGTCCTTCTTGTCATGGGTATCTTTATTACCGCTTTCTTGCCGGGTGCCGCAGCAGTGACTCAGGAAGTCATTCATCCCGGGCTCAGGGCGATGTCCTATGCCCTGGCCGTAATCTTCATGAATTTACTCGGTGCTTCACTGGGGCCCCTTGTAATAGGAGCTATCTCAGACGCATCGAACATCCAGACTGCCATGATGATATTACCTGCTTTCCTGGTAGTTGCAGCAGTACTATTTTTTATAGGCTCCTTTTTCTTCGAGAAGGACTATAACAAAGTAGAGAGGGTCCAGTTGGAAATGGAGGCCTAACCGAGACTAACTCAGGCCCCAGAAGCGCAAAGCATTCTCAGAATAGATCATTTTGCGGATAGTCTTATCACCTTCCGTAGCGATAAGCAGTCTGGCCAGGAGTGAGGCTACTGCGAAGAAGGGCCAGTCCGAGCCAAACATGAGCCTTTCCGGGCCCAGTTCCTTTATCATAGTACGAATATTCCCAACGCTCTGCCCCTGTATATCGAGCCAAACGTTTTCGTTCTTGCGGGCGATGTCGATGGCGATATTATTCTGCAGGCCTCCCGAATGGCATAACACAAAATGCAGGCTAGGGAAGGCGGCAATAGGTTCAAAGAAATTGTTTATATCTGCGTGTCGCCCCGTATAACCCATGGTTTTATCGGGATCGGCGCTTTCTTTGCCCACCAGCCCGCAGTGCAGCAATAATGGAAGGCCTAGCTGAGAACATTCCTCGTAGAAGGCCCATGCCAACCTGTCATTCGGCGTGAAAAGTGCCATGTTAGGATGCACTTTTATTCCTTTCACGCCTTTTAGTTTCAGTTGCTTCGTTTTTTTCACTGCATCCGGCAAGGTGGGTTTTACGCTTCCGCAGATAATAAAACGGTCTTTTTTACCCGACCTTTCTATGGCATCCAGATACCATTCCGTAATATCATCTCCGTAGGGGAATCCAAAGGCGATAGGAAGTACAACAGCCTTATCTATGTTCAAAAGGTCCATCTCGGCGATTAAATTCGGGATTGTATGCGTATTGGTGAAAACGCTGCCCTCGGGCGTAAGGGATGAGAGCATACTCATCGTCATGTTTGCCAGGTCCTGTTCAGTGTTATTCTGTCCCATGTAGTTATTCATTAAAATCGGACTTTTGATGTCCAGGTAATATTTCGTCTCAGGGTGCCTTTTGAGCAGGTCCGGTTTTGGTCCATCAAGCGCGTTGATAGCAAAATGAGTGTGTCCATCGACGCCGGAATTCAGACCGTCCACGGTAAGCCGTAAAAGGCCGTCATCAGTCATTTCAAAATACGGCAGTTCCGCCAACCCGCGTATGCCTGCGTATTGTTTGAGTTCAAGAGCACTGTTGTCGATATGTTTATTCTTCAATTAAATCACCTTCAATGCAGATAATTATGGGGCATGTTCTCATGCTAGGAAGCACTTCGTCTTACGCCCATCACCACTTTATACAGGAGTGTCAGGATAAGCCCACCCAACGCCCAAACACCAGTTACAATCAGAACTTCAAGCGGAGCAGGGAAGTATTCAAATATTTCCCCGGTTGGCGACGGAATAAAACCCGGAACAACAAGGCCCAGTCCCTTGTCGATCCAGATAGATATGAATACTGCTAAACACGCAAAGGATAAAATTCCCTGGTTATTTCTGAACTTGGGAACAACGAGTAATACTATCGCTGCACAAGCCAGTATTACCGAGGTCCACATCCATGGCACCAGGCTATAGTGGCCTTCAAGGCCAATAAACAGGTATTGGAAATGGGCCATGGCGTCGGGCACCTGACTGTAAAATACGGTGAAAACTTCCAATAAAAGAAAGAACACTGTGGCAATGATGCCATAGGTGACTATTTTAGCTACCTTCCTGATCGATTCATTTCCCGGATCAAACCCGGCAGTTTTTTTCAGGATCAGTGCCAGTATTATGAGTAAGGCCGGACCCGACGCGAAAGCCGAGGCCAGGAAACGAGGGGCCAGCAATGCTGTCATCCAGAACGGACGTGCGCCGAGACCTGCATAAATAAACGCTGTTACCGTGTGGATGCTGAATGCCCATGGGATGGATATTATGATCAGCGGCTTTATCCATTTCGGAGGGTCCGTCTCCTTGTACTCTGCATCCAGGGTGACCCAGCCGATGATAAGGTTGAGCACAAGATAAGTGCTAAGCACCACCAGGTCCCAGAATAAAATCGAGTTAGGCGAAGGATACAGGATCATGTTGAATACCCGCGTAGGCTGCCCCAGGTCGATCATTACAAAGGCAATTGCTACAAGGCATGCGGCTACAGATAGAAATTCCCCTAGTATGATGATCTTCTTGAATTCTTTTTCGTTGTGCAGATAATAAGGCAGGACCAGCATAACTGCCGAGGCGGCTACCCCGACGAAAAATGTGAAATTAGCAATGTATAGACCCCATGATACATCACGGCTCATACCGGTGATTGTCAGGCCAACGTCCCATTGCCGCAGATATGCAAAGAATGCCGCAATTATAAATGCCAGCAGCACAGTTAAAAGCGTCCAGTACTTAAAGCTTCCCTTAAATATGCTTTCTATCAACGTAACACCTAAATAATGTAATAGACCTGAGGTTGTGTTCCCAATTCAACCTTGCGTCGAATTGCATAGTTTGTCGAAACAACCTTGTATACATCCGTCCCTGGAGTCATTTCTCCAAATACGATTGAGCCATTTTTACATGCTTCAACGCAGGCCGGTTGTTTTCCGTCAAACAACCTCTCCTCACAGAAATTGCACTTCTCGACTACGCCCTTAGTGCGGGTAGGATAGCCAGGATCAATCGTCTTAATATACGGCCGGGGGTCTCTGAAGTTGAAGCTTCGTGCCCCGAATGGACAGGCAGCCATACAGTATCGGCAGCCTATGCACCGATGGTAATCCATCATTACGATGCCATCCTCACGTTTAAAGGTAGCCTGGGTCGGGCAGACCCTGACACAAGGTGGGTTTTCGCAATGATTGCAGAGTAAAAGCACCGGCCTTTCTCGAAGAGCTTCTTTAACAAACTGGTTTTCCTTTTCATCAAAGGCCTGATCGTAAGAAACATTCCACATCCATTTGATTTCTTCTTTTTTATTGCCGATATCAGGCACATTATGCACCCTGTGGCAAGCCGCAACGCAGTCAGTGCAGCCATTCTTACCTGCGCAGCCTTTGAGATCTATAGCCATAGCCAGCCGTTTCTTGCCGTCTATGTTAGCGTCTGCTGCACGCACCAAATCGGATTTCGATACTACTTCAAACACCGGTTTTGCAGCCAATGCCACCAATGCAAGCCCGCATATCTGTAAGAATTTTCTCCTGTCCAATTCCATTCAGTTACCTCATACTAAGCGACGGCTGCATCACCTAGTCTCCTGCAATGTTGTATTCGATGGTATATTATGACATTCCCAACAATTGGGTGACACACCCGCATAGTTGTGGCATGTATCGCAGAATTCGCTTTTGTTGGAGTGACATTTAAGGCATGTGCCTGTCAGGCTGATGTCATAAGTCCTATTATCGCTGGCCATGTAAGTGGTGACATCATGCCGGACAGCCGAATCTCGCCATTGCTGTAGAAGCTGCATATGATACTGCTTCATGTATTCCGTGGACTCAATACACTGGTTTTCACTGATGGGGAGTACCGGCGTTGGACGATAGTCAGCTTTTCCGCTGGCAGCGACATACCAGGCAGGGAACGCCGCTATGCACAGGAAAATCGCCAGACCGCCGATTATTTTGCCCTTATCATACACCTGTCTGTGTACCTCCCTCAGTATTGACGGCAACTTCCGAAGGCAGAGGCTCACCACGCAGGTTGGTTTCCCTGACTTTCTCCCCTTTCATAACTAGAGCATTACCGAGAAGCTCATGCACACCGGCGGTCTCAACACCCGGGACCCAGTACTCAAGCAGCACCGGAAATGAGGCCTTATCAATTGCACAAATACAAGCGAGTAGATTCACGCCGTGTTTCTCATGAACATACTTGACCGCATTGGCCCGAGGGAATCCGCCGCGCAGACGCATTTCCATATTTTCATCAGGACCCAAACCTGCTCCACTTCCACAGCAAAATGTTTTTTCTCTTATCGTGTTTTCAGGCATTTCATAGAAGTAGTTGCAAGCATTCTTGATAATGTATCTGGGCTCTTCCAATAGGCCCATCGCCCGGGCAGGGTTGCATGAATCATGAAAAGTCACTTTCCAATTGTCATTGCGCTTCGAATCCAGCTTAAGCTTGCCACTGTGAATCAGGTCGGCAGAAAACTCACAGATATGTACCATCTTGGTCGATTTGGCATTCTCGAATTTTGTTCCCGTTATCGGTGACACTGGCTGCTCAAGAAATCCTGCGGGCCCATTAAATGTATCCATATATTGGTGGATGACCCGCCACATGTGGCCGCACTCCCCACCCAATACCCATTTAACCTTCAGTCTTTCGGCCTCTGCATAGATTTTAGCGTTCAGGCTCTTGGCTACATCCGCCGAGTGGAAGAGACCAAAATTGCCACCCTCCGACGCAAAAGTGCTAAACGTATAGTCCAACCCTATTTCATGGAAAAGTACCAGATATCCCAAAAGTGTGAACCAAGCAGGGCTGGCAAAGTAGTCTGCTGATGGGGTCACGAATAATATCTCAGCGCCTTTTTTATTTATAGGAACTTCTACTTTTAACCCGGTGACGCTAAGTATCTCGTCCTGGGCAAACTCCATGCTCTGCTTGAATGCATGTGGCGGTACACCAAGGTGATTACCGGTGCGGAACGAATTGGAAGCAGGACCTACAACCCATTCAGTAGTACAGCCGACAAGGTTAAGCAGTTCCCTCCCCATCATGGTAATTTCACAGGTATCGATCCCGAGGGGGCAAAAAACCGAACAACGCCGACATTCTGAATACTGGAAGAAATAGTAGTACCATTCCTTAACAACCTTCTCGTTGAGCTCACGTCCGCCAGCCAGTTCGCCAAAAACCTTGCCGCCTGCCGTGAAATATTTACGATACACCGACCGTAGTAGTTCGGCTCTAAGGACAGGCATATTTTTCGGATCACCAGAACCAATGAAATAATGGCATTTATCAGCACATGCACCGCATCTGACGCAAATATCGAGGAATAATTTCCAAGAGCGGTATTTTTCCAGTCTTGCTTTCATTCCGCCCAAAATGATCGGCTTAAAGTCGGCGGGCAATTTCCAATCATCATCTTGAGGGTTCCACTGCCGAGGGTTGGGAAGCTGCAGTATCTCCTGATTTTTCAACGGAGCCGAATAGCAATACGTACCCTTCTTGAACTCAACTGCAGGCACCACCCAATCTTTCTCAGGAGGCTTGTAGTCTATCTTTGCCATTTCTGCGGGCTTAATTATCTTATCGGCCATCGTTACTCCACGCTGGTTTTGTCGATTTCCAGCGGCAGCCCGGCTTTTCGCATAGGCTCCCTGAACTCATTCTCGTATTCGGCATATGTATGTACCCTGACGGGACGGTTCCAGGGGTTCAAACGCCGTACCATGCGGCTGTCGTTTTTCAAATTCCTGGTAGGGCTAAACAATATGCCCGGCGCATGCATCATTTTGCTGAAAGGGAAATAGGCTATAAGTGTGCAGACCAATGCTAAATGTACATAAAAAGGCAATCCGATACCATCAGGTATTGTTGGGCGGAACGTGATTACACTGATAGCTAATTCCTTCACCCCTACCAGGTCTACTTTAAATACTGACCGCATTAGGATTCCAGAGATCACAACGCCCAGGATCAGAAAAAGTGCCAGATAGTCCGGCGCCAATGAGATATAGCGTAATTGAGAAAAAATCACTCGTCTTAAGAAAAGATAGGTAAGGGCAATAAGGATTACAAAATCGGTAATATACAGAGCGGGAAGGGCCAATTGAAGTAATCCGTCTACACCAGTCAACCAGATTACCGGCGGCAATACAGGCTCGGTGAAAAAACGCAGATGCCTTAAAAGAATAATCAACAACGACCAGTGGAATGCCAGCCCACCTAACCACAGCCAACGGTTTCCCCCATATACCAATTTCTGCGGACTGGTTTGTTCAACCGTACTGTTTCGAAAAAGAGAACGGAACAGGAATATCTCCATGGCCATTCTTCCGACCACACCAGCGTAGTCTGCCGGGCTCTCAATTTTATCCTGTTTTATCCAATCAAGAGATTTCTCCTGACCGCATACTGTTGGCACATTAAAAGGCACTGGGGAATTCCCCCAATTCACAATGCGATAAATAAATCCGCCAATGAAGAAAACAATCGCGACATATGGAATTACTACCAGCATTGCATAATGAAGCGATACAACCTGAAAGGCTGCCACAATAATCATCACGATGGCGGCCACTGCAGCCAGAGGATAGGCTATTTTAGCGCTGCTGCTTATTTGCTTAGCCATTATTACCTGCTTTACACCTTATACACCAAGCATTTTATTTAAAGCATGGTTCTCTGATTTCAACTCTTTGATCCGGATCTGATATATCGAATCCTTACATGTTGAATACAAGTTAAATGCAACACCAGAAAATTTATCTATCTCCGACTCCAATGTCAGTAATTCAGAGCACATTTCCTTAGTTTTTAACTGGACTTTCAGTTCGTTGTATATAGCTTCTTTCGCCAGACACACAAAGGAAACAGCCTGAGAAGGTGTAAAATCCTGCACAGCCCTGATTTTGATGATCTCTTCAAGATGGGACATCACGGTCTTTTCGGAGGAATTATTCAGCAAATCATCCAGCAGTAATTCAAGGTTACATTTAACTGTGAAAGCAACAGGGTTCGCAAATCGGTCTTTCTCATCTTTGAGAAATCTTGCAGTCTCGGGCGGATACGTATCCAATACCAAGTCGAGCCATCTCTCCAGAATTTTCGATTTATTCCTGGTCACAAGTTCCTTGAGAGTCATATTATCTTCACTTCCTCCACTATGCTGGAAGTGATTTTTTCTCGTAATGTTATAAAGCCGTGATCAGCTATGTGACGCGGGTAGGTTAATCCAACGTTGACAACTTGCTTTATCGAACCTGGGCAAGCCGTCATAATGATAACACGCTCAGCGAGGTAGACGGCCTCTTCCACACTGTGCGTAACAAAGACGACCGCCTTTCGGTCCTGGTTCCATATATGCAGAAGTTCATTCTGCATTAAATAGCGTGTCTGCGCATCCAGCGAACCAAAAGGTTCATCCATCAGCAGTACTTCCGGCTCATTGGCCAATGCGCGGGCAATAGCTACGCGTTGCTTCATTCCTCCTGATAGCTCCCCTGGATATTTATGCTCATTTCCGTTAAGACCAACCAGCTTTATGTATTTGTCTGCCGTTCCCAAACGTTCTTTTGGTGGTACATTAAGTACCTCGGGGCCAAAGATCACGTTATCTTTAACATTTCTCCACGGGAAAAGAGCAAAATCCTGGAAGACTAATCCGCGTTCGGGACCAGGGCCGGTTACTTTTTTATCGTCAATGTATGCAGCGCCATTTGATGCAGTTTCCAGTCCAGCCACTATCTTGAGAAGCGTCGTTTTTCCGCATCCTGATGGTCCAACCAGGCATACAAATTCACCAGCTGATACTTCCAGGGTAAAATTACGTAATACCTCCACCTCACGGAACCTTTTACGGTCATAGAACGATTTCGAGACATTTTTGATCAGCAACTTAGCCGTGCTCATGCCACCGTCCGCCAGAATAACAATCTATCTTCCCTATCTGTCCATGACGCTATATCTGTTGATACCTTTCTTAAACCTTCAAATTGAAGTGCTAACATTGGACAGCCCTGGCTCTTATGAATCCTTTTGCGAATAAGATCAGATAGTCGTTGAATACGAAAGTTACGAGATTCAC
>JBEKCL010000077.1:0-14195 GCA_050014895.1 Dehalococcoidia bacterium | reverse complement strand
GGTTTCATCCCCTGTTTCGAGATATTTATGGTATTCTCGACTTCCATCTTGATTATATTGACCCACCAATCGTCGGCCATAGGATTTTCGTCTGAAATTTGTACGATTAAAAAGTCAAAATCAGGGCTTTCATTAAACAGCCGCGGGATCTCTCCAGCTTTTATCCCATTATCACCCCAGATTGAGAAGTCTACCGGATTGCCAAGCCAATCCCATAAATCAGGTACAATTTCTTTTAATTGGCGCCTTATTGAGCTGGAAAGCGGTGGTAACGTAAAACCTGCCTCTTCCGCCAGATCGGCAGATATGACACCCTTTCCGCCACCTCCTCCCATCATACCTATCCTTTTACCCGTGACAGGAGGCAGCCAATTGAATAACATAGCTAAATTAACCATCTCACCAATATCACTGGCCCGGACAACCCCCGCCTGCCTGAAGGCAACGTCCCACATATTTGAGGAACCTGTAATAGCAGCAGTATGCGATGATACAGCTTTTATACCAGCTTGCCCTCTTCCTCCTTTGATTGTAATAACGGGTTTCTTGCCGGCGGCCGCTCTTAAAGAGTTCATAAACCGGCGACCATCCCTGACCCCTTCAAAGTAGGCAGCAATAATTCCGGTATCACCGTCCGCAGCGAAATAGTCCAGTAGATCACACTCATCCAGGTCCATGGCATTGCCATAACTGACAACCTTACTGAATCGCAATCCTTGCAGCGCGCCGTTTTGAATAAGCAAAGTAGCCGCTCCCCCACTCTGAAAAACAACACCTATCTTTCCTGCCTCATGGGGGAAGCCGTACCCGAAGCTAATACCTGCCGCAGGGCTATAAATCCCCATGCAATTCGGGCCAATTATCCGTATACCAAGCTCCGCAGCCCTGGTTTGTATTTGTTTTTCCATTTCAACCGCCTGCGGCCGCCCCGTTTCACCAAGCCGTGCGGTAAACAGGTGCACGATTTTCACATTCTTTGAAAGACATTGATCAAATAATGGCAGTACACGTTCAGTCGGCACGCAGCAAATCACCAGGTCTACGTCACCCTGAACATCTGCAAGGCTGCTATAAGCCTTCAGGTCTTGCACCGATTTCCTCTGCGGATTCACGGGATAAATATTACCCCTGTATTCGTAATCAATGAGATGCTGTAAAAAGTGAAAACCCGATGAAAAAGGATTATCCGACGCCCCGACTACAGCGATGCTGCGAGGATTAAATGCATATTCAAGGATATTCCTCACCGGATTATCTACATTAGCCACGAATCTACCGCCATAACCATAAAAATAATTCCCAGATAGGGAAAGGCAGATATCTTATAAACAGTCCAGGCATTCCTGGACGTGGGCGAAAACAGAAGCCTTATATTGGCATATATCATAACCAGGCTGAGAATGCTGGAAACGACCAGGTAAAGCAAGTGGAACTTACCGGTCAGAGAGTAAACAAGAAATGCAACGACTGAAAGTGCAATCGAGAGAACTGCCAGCATCCATATGACAACGTTATCTTTAAAATTCAAAGGAAAATAGTGCAAACCGGCGTTTTCATAGTCGGCACGATTTGCAATCATAAGCGTCCACACGTGTGCTGGGGTCCATAATGCAATGAGGCAAAACAGCAGGACAGGTATTATGCCTATGACCGGCTGCTTGGTAATAGCGTACCAGCCGATCAATATAGGAGCGCTGCCTGCGATAATGCCAAAGAAAGTACATGATATCGTCTTGCGCCATACAGCGGAGGCGATCACTCCTATGAGACCGATGAAAAAACACACTGGAGATAATATCCAGGCAAGCACCAGGCCAATTACAATCAGAGCTAATGACAAGGCAAGTGCTTTTTCTGCAGGTTGAATTTTCTTTGAGGGCAATACCCTGCCGCATGTACGTTTCATCCGGGCATCCACATCACGATCAAGGTAATTGGTCAACCCATTTGCCCCGGCGCTTCCCAGTGTTATTGCTACCAATGCCATTATAAAATCACTTACTGGGAAAACCCTAGCAATGGTAGAGGCGGCAATTACTGCTGAACTCGCTCCTATGAATAGCAAGAGGCTTGTTTCTCTGGGCTTCAGGACCTTAATGTAGTCTAAGAGACTTGAATGTGACTTCAGTGCGATGTTCAATTTTATAAATGACCTTTGAATTAGCTATACAGCTTCAAGACAACGTTATATCATATAACGTTTTAACGCCTTGATCAAAATGCGGCTGCGTAAAAATCCGTGTTGATTGATACTCAAAGACGGTCAACGGAATAGAAACCGCGGATACGTATTATTCAGGAAAGTGGATGCTGCCATTTGTTCAGCTCCCGATAAACCGCCTAGCATGGTGTTGATCAGCTGACTGCCGCTTCCATTCAGTAATATATCAATTAGACTGGGTGATTGGGGATAAATATATTCAGTAACAGGATTCTGAACATCCGCCAATTTAGCAGCCAGGTCAATTGCCGTCTGGATGCCACCTAATTCATCTACCAGGCCTAACTGCTTCGCCTCAAGACCGGTATATATTTGTCCGGTAGCCAATTCTCTAACTTTCTCCTTGTCTAAATGCCTCCCTTCCGCAACAACGTCTATAAATTGATCGTACATCTGATCAGTTGTTTTCTGCACTAATGCCCTTTCTTCCGGGGTTAGGTCAGCAAAACCTGAATACATATCTTTGTATTTACCGGATTTGATCACTTCCATCTTCACGCCGACTTTATCAAGAAGACCATTCAAATTAGGCATTTCGGATATGACGCCGATACTACCGGTCAGAGTGGACTGCAATGCCACTATTTTATCGGCTTTAGCCGATATATAATAGCCACCGGATGCAGCAACGCTCCGCATGCTTATTACGATCGGTTTCTTAACTTTGGCCATTTCATAGGCAATTTCCTCGCAAGCGCTCACATCGCCGCCGGGGCTATTGACCTGAATAACGATGGCCTTAAACATACTGTCATCTTTAACTTTCTCCAGCTCTTTCCTGACTGCATCCGGTGTTATAGAAGAACCTCCCAACAACGAGCCGCCGGGGCCCGGCTCAATAACACCGTTCAGTGGAATTACAGCTATCTTGTTACCAATAGCAGAACAAGATGTCACCACAGGAATAATGGATAGCAATATCAATAAACTCAGTAAAATTCTGGACATATGAACCTCCGCATTGGCACTACTGCAACCTGAAATATACTCCTTAAGGATTGCTTAAACTATGCAGGTTATATTATTAACAACCTTAATTATATGTTCGGAGGTTCAAGCTGGGCAATTTCTCCATTAAGCTTGACTTCATCCAGATATGCCTGAAGTATTACTGTAGCAGCAGCGGCATCCATTTCATTTTTCAGCTTGCTTCCCTTCTTTCCGGCCTCTCTCAATTTTTGGTTGGCTGATACAGATGTGAGCCGCTCATCCTGCATGATTATTTCAACATCCGTAGCCTGCGCAATTTGCTTGGAAAACGACAGGACTTTTTCGGCCTGTTTCCCTATTGCGCCATTGAGCGAATATGGCAATCCGACAATAATTTTAGATATATCGTGTTTCCTGGCAAGGCCAACTATTTCCTTGATTGCAACTTCATCATTTACCCGGATAATGGTCTTTAGCGGTGTAGCCAGTACCTGGGAAGGATCAGACAAAGCCACGCCTATCTTTTTATCGCCTACATCCAAACCCAGCGCCCTATGCATGTCCAGCCTTCAATGACTCTTCAACAAACTTCGGCACTGCCTGAAGTGACTCA
The DNA here is from genome assembly GCA_050014895.1 of Dehalococcoidia bacterium. Classification (GTDB taxonomy): domain Bacteria; phylum Chloroflexota; class Dehalococcoidia; order GIF9; family UBA5629; genus JAFGLP01. The sequence continues at coordinate 10,431 of JBEKCL010000077.1, read as the reverse complement.
TCGATCTTATCTTTATCTTTCGCTCCCGCCTGTGCCATATCCGGTTTGCCCCCACCACTTCCACCTGCAATTCCAGACACTTGTTTGATCAGTTTTCCGCAATGAATTCCTAAGGCTACAACATCCGGTGTGGCTGTCGCCATGAAAAACGGTTTATCCTCATAAACGGTAGCTAAAATAATAACACCACTTTTCATCCTGGTTTTCAGCATATCGCCCATCTCCATCAGAGATTCTCTGGAAAGAGACGATACCCTGGCGCACACTACCTTGACCTTATGTATTTCTGTCAAATTCGTGCTGAGCAATTTATCCACATCGAGAGAAGACAGTTCACGTTGAAGGGAAGTGATCATTTTATTGCTGGAATTCAGACTATTAATCAAGTTCTCAAGTTTGGCTGGAATCTCCCCCGGCTTAGTCTTAAGACTGCCAGCCACTTGTTCCAGAATGCCCAATCTCTCATTTATATACGCCTCGGCACCCCGGCCGGTAACAGCCTCGATTCTACGCAAACCTGTACTAATACTGGTCTCGGTAACGATCAAGAAATAGCCAATCTCTCCGGTAGACTTTACATGGGTACCACCGCACAATTCTGCACTAACGCCGGGGAATCCTATTTTCACCACCCGGACCGTGTCCCCATATTTCTCTTCAAAGATCGCCATGGCTCCTTCGCTAACAGCTTTGTCATAAGAACAGGTCTCAGTAGCTACAGGCAAATTCTGCCGGATAACTTCGTTAACACCGGCCTGTATTTCTTTTAATTGGTCTTTATCTATGGGATGTAATTGCGCGAAATCAAAACGCAGACGTTCGGGGGCTACCAGTGACCCTCTCTGCGCAACGTGAGTCCCCAGAACCTTCCTCAACATGGCCTGTAAAATGTGGGTAGCTGTATGGTTCCTGGCTATATCCAACCTTCGATCTTCATCAACTCTGGCCTCCACAATATCGCCAACGGAAATATAGCCATCTATTACCTGCCCTGACAGGGCCACTTTGCCTGTTACCGGGGTAATTGCGCCGGATACGCTCATTTTACCGGACGTTGATGTCAGGCTGCCTGTATCACCCACCTGGCCTCCCATTTCCCCATAGAAAGGTGTTTTATCTAATACCACTGTGATTTTTCGGCCTTTGTCAGACTTTTTAATTTGCTTCCCTTCATCCCTATCTAATATCTGTACAATTTTGGATCTGGTGGATAAATGCTCGTAACCAACGAACTCCGTTACCTTAATTTCACCGAGCTTTTCTGCGGAGGACATCCCGGATTGGTTAACAAATTGATGAGATGCTCTTGCCCGCTCCCGTTGCCTTTCCATTTCTGCTTCAAAGCCTACACGGTCAACCTGGAGGCCGTGATCACGGGCTATTTCCACACTCAATTCGTACGGAAAACCATATGTATCCCAGAACTTGAATACTTCCTCGCTAAGCAGACAATCCCTTTTTTGAGATTTGGCATCGGCAATTGCTTTCTCACACAGGTTTATGCCGGCATCAAGGGTAGCGATGAACTTCTCTTCCTCATTATCGATAATATCGAAAATCAACTTCTTATTTGTAACCAGCTCAGGATAGACTGTACCCATTTTTTCGATAACAACACTAGCCATCTCACTTAAGAATGGCTTGTCGACGCCCAGCTTCCTGCCCAGGAAACAGGCACGTCGGAGGATCCTGCGCAGAACATAACCTCTTCCTTCGTTTGAAGGCAACAACCCATCCGCAAGTAAAAAGGAGATCCCCCTGCTGTGTTCGGCAATTACCTTTATTGACCTGTCTATAGATTCGTCCTTAAGCTGCGACTGTGACACCGAGGCGATGCGACATATCTTTTTTACCAACGGACTGAACAGGTCAGTATCATATACAGTGGGATTTTCCATTGCCGCAGCAACGATCCTTTCCAATCCCATCCCAGTATCTATGTTGGGTTTCGGTAGGCGGGTCCTCGATCCATCTTTCGCCTGATTGTACTCCGTAAATACCAGGTTCCAGATCTCGGAAAAGCGCCCGCAACTGCAATCCGGGCCGCAGTCAGGCTTACCACATCCGTATTTTTCGCCGAAATCGTAATGTATTTCGCTGCACGGGCCGCACGGACCGCTGTCACCGGCCGGACCCCAGAAGTTGTCCTTATCTCCCAGCCTGACTATTCTTGCTTCAGGAAAGCCTATTCCCTTCCAGATATTGAATGCTTCATCATCATCGAGATAAATTGTAACCCATAGTTTCTCTGGCGGGAGATGCATTCTCTCCGTGACAAATTCCCACGCCCATGCAATAGCTTCTTTTTTAAAATAGTCACCCACGCTGAAATTGCCCAACATTTCAAAGAATGTTAAATGCTTGTTATCTCCCACGGAGTCTATATCCGTGGTCCTGAAGCATTTCTGGCAGGAGGCCAGCCGGGGATTAGGAGGAACGGCAATCCCCAGGAAATACGGCTTTACCTGTACCATACCAGCCGTCGTCAATAGTAACGTCGGATCGCCATGAGGAATTAGTGATGAGCTGGGAATGACTTTATGTTTTTTCTCAACGAAAAAATTTAAATATGCATTGCGGACCTCATTGCTATTCACAGATCAATCACCTCGAAGCATTTTATAAAAGTAACGGTATTCAAGTCAAAGCAACCAGTAATAAACGCAGGCCCTCTTTTAACAAGTTTAACGACATATGTTACAATCATGAAATCGAGGAAATCCAAAATGCCTGTATACGAGTACTGGTGTAATAACTGCAAAACCCGGCAGGAAATATTTCTGCCAAGGTTTGAAAGTGTTTGCCCCTCTTGTCCAAAATGCCATCAGGATTCGTTAAAACGTCTATTTTCGACATTTATGGTTCAAAAATCATATAAAGATGTATATGATAACATTCTTTCAGACGGGCAGCTAACGCGGGGACTTATGAACAACGATCCCAGGGCACTGGCACAATGGAACAAGCAGATGAGTGGGGGAGAAACTGTCGCCCCTGAATACCAGGAAACCATGGAACGTATGGAGAGAGGTGAAACACCCGCTCCCCCATCTGCAACCAGCGAGTCCTCTGCTGACTCATTGTAAACACAGGGGTCTATCATGCCTATCTATGAATATAAATGTCAGAACTGCAACCGCAAAGTCAGCATTTTCATGCGCATTTCGCAATATGACCCCAACCCTGGATGCCCGATTTGCGGAAAATCCGGGTTGGTACGTATCTTTTCCAGCTTTGCCATGCATAAATCGCTCAGCACAATATATGAAGAGAGCGGAGAACCAGGCCCTTCCCAATCCAGCTATTATTACAAGGACCCCAGAAATATCGGACGGCATGTTGAAAAAAAGTTCAAAGACATGAATATTGAGATGCCTTCTGAAATACAGCAAAGCATTAACGCCGCGCGGGAGGGAGTTTTGCCTGATTCACTCAAGGACCTTAACAGTGCATCATCGGATACTGCGTACCATTGACGCCAATATAAACCGCATCAGCGAGGGGTTGCGCGTGCTCGAGGACATATCCAGGTTTATAGTTGAAGATGTTAATTCCAGCCAGCAACTCAAGTCGATCAGGCATGAACTCAGCAAATCCGTGGGAGAACATCATCTTGATTTGCTGAAAAATAGGGACGTGGAAGGCGACATCGGGGCTAAATTCGATTTGACGACGGATCATCAGGATATGATCTCAGTTTCCAGAGCTAATTCAAAGCGAGTGGAGGAAGGCCTAAGGGTGCTGGAGGAATTGGCGAAATTGCCCGAGTTTAAATCCGTACTATCTGCTACCAAGTTGAAGGAATCAAGATACCTGGTATATTCCATAGAGAAAACACTGATTGAGCGACTTTCACAACATGAGAAACCCGGTACACAAGGCAGGGAGAAATAATATGAGTACAATAAAAAAAAGCTCTAATAAACTGGATAAAATAGCTAATCGAATTCGGAGCCGCCTGGCGGAAAAGGACGCTGCACGTGAAATCTGTCTTAAGAGTTGCCGCGAAATCATCAGGTTTAGCTCCACTTCGATCCGCGCCACCCACCGAGGTGACAAGGAAACCGCTCTTAAACTGGTCAACTCCGCTTCATCCCTCGTGGACCAACTCCAAACTGATTTCAAACGCAAACACCACGATCTTTTATCCGCCAACTACGTGCACGATTCATTTAAAGAATATGCCGAAGCCAGCATCACATACAGCATAATATTTAATGGAGAGATTCCCGACCCTGATGAGCTTGCAGTGGCTTATCCAGCCTATTTAAATGGCCTGGCGGAATCCGTTGGAGAACTGAGGAGATATGTGCTTGATGGATTGAGAACAGATAAATTCGATGCAGCCGAAGATTTACTGGCAATAATGGACCATATTTATTCTGTCCTGGTAACAATGGATTTTCCCGATGCAATAACCTATGGGTTGAGAAGAAATACGGATAGTGTGAGGGGTATAGTCGAAAAGACACGCGGAGATCTGACCCTTGTCATACATAATAATCTGCTGCAAGAGAAAATAAGCGTTTTATCTAGTAAATTAAGCAATTCTACTGACCAGACTTAGCTTGACTTTAAACGTCGCCGCTGGTAAAATCCTCGATTTGGATAGGCACGCGCATTTCGGCGTGCGCCCACAGTAATTTATCAAATAAGGAGGTACAATGAATCCAGCAATTCCATGGAACATTTTTTGGATCGTTCCTGCTGCCGGTGTACTGACGCTTATTTTTGCCACATGGCTGGCTATAAGCATCATGCGCCGCCCAACAGGCACACCAAAGATGAAAGAAATCGGCGACATGATCTTTGAGGGTGCGTGGGCATTCCTTAAAAGGCAGTACAGCACTATCGCTATTTTTTCTGTGATAGTCGCTATCGTTATCGGTATAGCGGTTGGTCTTATGCCGCCGGAAGAAGCGCTGCAAAAAGCCGGCTATAACCCATTTAATATCGGATTATACACCGGTATTGCTGTCCTGGTTGGTGCTATTTGCTCAGGCTTAGCCGGCTTTATAGGTATGTATATAGCGGTTAAATCCAATGTCCGCTGTGCAGCCGCTGCCCAGAAGAACCTGACAGAGGCTGTAAAAGTTGCACTGCGTGGTGGTGCAGTATCAGGTTTTCTCATCACAGCACTCAGTCTCATAGGTGTAACTGTAATTTTCTTTGCATTTGGAGGGGCCAAAACCCCAGAGTTATCTCCCCATCTCATAGTTGGCTTTGGCTTCGGCGCCAGCTTTGTGGCCCTGTTTGCCCAGCTCGGCGGTGGTATCTATACCAAAGCTGCCGACATGGGCGCTGACCTCGTCGGCAAAGTCGAGGCCGGAATTCCTGAAGACGATCCCCGCAACGCGGCTGTTATCGCTGACCTAGTCGGTGACAACGTCGGTGACTGCGCTGGCCGCGGCGCTGACCTTTTCGAATCGACGGCTGCCGAGAATATCGGTGCAATGATCCTCGGTATCGTCGCTTATCTGGCTACTGGCAATGTTGCATGGGTACTCTTCCCCCTGTGTGTCCGCGGGTTTGGCATGATTGCCAGTATGATCGGCTTGCTCGTTGTAAAGGCGAAAGAAAACGAGAATGCCATGAACGCATTGAACCGTGGCTATTTCGTAGCCATCGCGTTGTCTATCGTAGGTTTAGCCATTACTGTTTGGGCCATGCTCTACGGTGATCCTAAATTTGGTGGCCCAAAGATATGGTGGCTATTCGCTGCCGGCATGGTTGGTATTGTCGCCAGCATTGCTATCATTTTCGTTACGCAGTACTACACTGAATCCCGTTACAAGCCGGTTCAGGACATCGCTGAGGCCTCCAAGACCGGTCCCGCAACCAACATTGTCATGGGCGTGGCTGTCGGTTTTGAAACCACATTCGCCACTGCCATTGTCATCGGAACTGCCCTGATACTGGCTTACGTATTTGGCACTTTGAGCGGCGTGCCCGGCGCAGGCGCATTCGGCACTGCCGTAGCCACTATGGGTATGCTGATGACTTGTCCTTACGTTCTTTCAATGGATACTTTCGGCCCCATCACCGACAATGCCAATTGCATCAACGAGATGGCCGGTGCAGGCAAAGAGATCCGCAAGATCACCGACAGGCTGGACGCCGTCGGCAACACCACCAAAGCATTAACCAAGGGTTATGCGATGGTTTCCGCAGGCCTCGCCGCCTTCCTGCTCTTCCAGGCTTACCTGGACAGGGTTGCATTCCTCAGGGGCGGCACATTCGATGTAGTGAATATCGCCCGCATAGAGGTATTCGTCGGAGCGCTACTTGCTGCCATGATTGTCTACCTCTTCAGCTCCTGGGCTATCAGGGCTGTCGGTCGCACTGCAAGCGACATAATTTCCGCGGTTCGCAAGCAGTTTAAAGATCATCCGGGCATCATGGCCGGTACCGAGAAGCCTAATTATGGTGAGATCGTTGACATTACCGCTAAAGCAGGATTAAAGGAAATGATCCGTCCTGGCCTCCTGGTTGTCCTGGCGCCGGTTGTCATCGGATTGCTCTTCAAGTACCTTCCCGCAATTCCATTGGCCAACGGTACGTTCTATAAGTTTGATTCTGCACAGGTAATCGCTGCCCTTCTAATGGTCGGCACTATCTCAGGCATCATGCTCGCTTCTTTCATGAACAACGGCGGCGGCGCCTGGGACAATGCCAAGAAGATGATTGAAGATGATCAGCTTAAAGATGCAAATGGCAACATCCTTGGCAAAGGTTCAGACGCTCACAAAGCTGCCGTGGTCGGCGATACTGTAGGTGATCCGTTCAAGGATACTGCTGGTCCATCACTTCACGTGCTGATAAAGCTTTTAGCCACCATCACTTTGGTACTCTGCCCGATCTTCGTATAATATCCAGAAACCTTACCGAAAATAAAAGGGGCAATCACCTAATAAAGGGATTGCCCCTTTTCTCATCACCTATGGTCGTCTCAGGCCCATGGCCCGGATAGACTATCGTATTATCCGGCAACGTATAAAGCTTGTTCCTGATACTCTCTTCCAGCTGTTTGTAACTGCATCCTGGAAAATCCGTACGTCCAATGCCCGAATTAAAAAGTGTATCCCCACTAAATAGAATGCCGTGCCCGTACAAACTAATTTCGTCCGGGCTGTGACCGGGCGTGAATAGCACTTTGAAATGAAGGTCATCAATATCTATTACATCGCCGTCAGTCAGCACCATATCAGGATCGGGTATTTTTGTTGAACCGCCGGTCATGGCGCTGACCATCTTCGTAAATGCTCCGGGCGCTGCCTTCTTTGTTCCCCCACCTACTGCAAACTTAGCCCCAGTTGCATCAACTAATGCCTTCACCGCGCCGGTATGGTCGAAATGTGAGTGTGTTATTACAATGAGCGATATCTTTAGCTTGAGTCTCTCAATCTCTTTGATAATTGCCTTGGCCTCAGCCCCCGGATCAATAACCATGCCGCGTTTCGAGAAGTCAGACGCCACAATGTAACAATTTGTAGCAATAAATCCAACCGTTAATGCTTCTAAGATCATTTTTTTCTCCCATGAACGAATTGGCATTTGATTTTAGGCAAAAAGACAGGTAGTCCAAGTTTAACCTTTAGATTGGCTGATGTCTATGAAACGTTTAGGTTGCCCTGATCTCTTCGCGCATGAATTTAATATAGGCGATGGCAAAGCAAATTGCGGTAAGGGCCAATAGGCTGACCATCTGGGGCCAAACTAGCAACAGGCTTTGGCTCAGCGGAAGAGGAGACGGCTTCAATCCCGAGTACATGCCGATCATCATCATGGTAGGGCTTGAACTACCCATAATCGGCAATAGAATAGCCTGGATGCTTTCAGTATATAAAGTACCCGGGGAGATCCTGCTAATCATCCTGAAAAGTGTATCAAACCTGGTCACATCATCTACTGAAGAATTCTGGGTGACAGGTATCACGGCATTTGCTATCAATCCTGCGATCAAAGTCATGAACAGGAAAAGGAATATCCATATAGCAATCGATGCCAGTGCTGAAGTGGCGGTCTTTTTGAACAAGGTCGAGAAAAGAATGGCAAGTGACATCCAGAATGCACCGTACAATACACTGACGATTATAAACATAAACAGGCGAAGTATTTCCTCTGCTTCGGGAGGGACTCCGATCATTCGTAGCCCGAGACCTGCCACCAGAGTCACAATGCTGATTATCAATATCGTCAGCATGACCAGGCCAGCCAGGAATTTACCATTAATTACATCGTCACGATAGATAGGTTGCGACAACAGGCGGCTTAAATTGCCGCTAGTACGTTCGCTATTTACTGCATCAAAGCCCAGAGCGATACCTATTATCGGGATAAAAATGGACATAAACAAGGGAAAGGAGAATGGGAGATTGCTGCCTGAAACAACAAATAGATTAAGGAATACATATCGCGTAGTCTCATCTACATTACCTCTGATATTTTGAGCTGCAATATAGATCGTAGCTATACCGGCAAGGTAGACTAAAACAAAAAGGATTACAAAGCGTTTACTATTAAAATTGTCGGCCAGTTCTTTCCAAAAAATCTCTATTAAGCCTGACATATTTATGACTCTTCAAAATATTTCATGTAGACTTCTTCCAATTCAAATTCCTCGACCTTCATCTGGAGCTTAAGCCCGGTTACTTTTAAGACCACGTCTTCCAGTTGTTTGCTGATATTATCATCAGCTATTACTACTGTGCTGTTGCCTGCTTTCTCTATGGCAACAACCTCAGGAATTTTCATAATTTCATCCCGCACCTTATCTGCCAATTGGTCAATTGGCAGTATTATATTAAATTTGCCTTTGCGGAGGGCTTCCCGCCCCAGCTTATCAACAGGCCCGGAAGCTACCATTTTACCATTCGAGAAGATCCCAACCTGCGTACATATTTTTTGGACCTGGTGCAACTGATGAGATGAAATCACCACTGTGACCTTTCGCGAAGCCATATTTTTGATAAGGTTCAAAACCTGGTCGGTCCCCTCAGGATCAATACCTGAAGTGGGCTCATCAAATATGGCAATTTTCGGTTCTTTTATCATAACGTCGGCGATACCCAAACGCTGTTTCATACCATGCGAAAATTTGCCAACCAACTGGCTGGATTTATCCTTTAAGCCTACATCATTCAACAAGGCATCGATTTTATCGGTCAGCAATTTGCCACTGAACCCATTCAGCCTTCCTGTATATTCGAGATTTTCCCTGGCCGTCAAATCATCGTAAAACCCGATTTTTTCCGGCATATATCCGACAACTTTCTTGACTTTAATAGGCTCACGTGCCGGGTTATATCCGATGACTCTCACCTGGCCGGACGTGGGCTCACAAAACCCCATAAGCATCAAGATAGTTGTGGTCTTACCCGCTCCATTTGGGCCAAGAAAGCCAAACACTTCCCCCTCGGCTATCTGCATGTTAAGTCCATCAACAGCAGTAAACTTACTATATTTTTTAGTCAGGTTTTGAGTTTCAATGACAAATTGGCTATTCATAATTTATATTAGCGGCGGCCAAACCTGATAAATATCACTGCCAATGCAATAATCACAAGAACGACGATACCAACTCCAACCCATCCCCAAACCGTCGGTGTAAGCACTGTGGTCCTTATCTGTAAACTGGCAAAGGCTATTCTCGATTCAGGTTGTGCCTGAAGTGTAATATTGTAATCACCTGCAATAGTTTTTTCATTTGGCCTGACGGTAACTTGTATCTCTTTGCTGTCGCCAGCTTTCAATGAGTCAATTTTGTCGGGATTTGCTGTTACTGTCCAGTTGGCCGGCCTATCCTTGGCAAGTGACATTACTTCAATTTTTTCGAGATCCCCAGTTCCACTATTAGTAAGAGTAATAGTAAAAGTATTATCCTGTCCCGCTGTTGCCTCAGTGTTCAACCTGCCATCCGGGGTAGATAATTTCAAGTCATAGTTAGCAGTTACAATGGCTGTCAGCTGAATGCTCGCCTTTAGATCACCGGAGCTAACTTCCAGAGTAACAGGATAAGAACCCGGTGCAGGGACTTTCCATGCAAATGGGCTCAGTGACAGCTTTACCGAGTCAGCATAACCCTTTGTGCCATCAAGCCGGATAGCTGCAATTTCCTGGCCTTCCCCGCCATACCCTGGAGCAATCGTGGCATTAAATCCGTCCGGCACAGTGGCTTTTATATCAAATACTTTTGATCCGCTGCCTGTGTAATTAAGACTTACAGTGAATGCATAACTGAGCCCGGCATAACTGCTCAAGATGGGATATTGGCAGGTTAACTCAATTTTTTCTGCAGATTGACCGTCAGCTTGAAACTCAGCAGATGCAACCGCCGAAGAAGCAGATCGCTGGGCAGCCCGGGCTGGAGACCTTCCTGCAAAGTGAGACAAGACAGCTCAATACAAATCGTACCCAAGCTGCACTTCAGGT